>NZ_JBSQIL010000073.1:0-8661 GCF_055108775.1 Soehngenia sp.
TTTATTGGATTTTGTACATAGTTATATTTGCATTTTTGTACATTTTTATTTTAGCATTTATAATAATATCCTTGCTTTTCAAGCCTTGCATGCTGACTTTTCATGACAAATCTTGTTTCAACCATGGTTTGTACTTTGTTTTCCCATGTTCATGAGACCTCCCCGGGTAAGAACAACTACCTTCATCCCCATATACTCGCCGCATTTACAGTCAGAATTTCAGGTAGTGTTGGACTTTCACGGCCAAGCTACCTCCCATGCGAGCACGAAATTAAAACGAACTAGTGATCTTTTCCCTCACTAGTTCGTTTTCTGTTAATAATATAAATATTTATTTTTCTAATTCAAAAGCTAGTGAATCGAGAGAATTAAGTCCTATTGTTTCAATCTCCCCTCTGTCACATCTTTGAGCAATTTCTGGGTCTATTGGTAGTTTTGCCAATACTTTTAAATTAAACTCTTTAGCTATTTCATCAATATGACTATCGCCAAACACTTTATATTCTTTGCCGTTGTCAGGGCATTTAAAATAACTCATGTTTTCAACCAGTCCAACGATTGGTATATTCATCATCTTAGCCATTTTTACTGCTTTAGTAACTATCATCGATACCAATTCTTGAGGAGATGTTACCACTATTATTCCATCTACGGGAATGCTTTGAAAAACTGTTAAAGCTATATCGCCTGTTCCAGGTGGCATATCTATAAACAAAAAATCCTCATCTTCCCAAATCACCTCAGTCCAAAACTGTCTAACTGTTCCCCCAATAATAGGTCCTCTCCAAACAACGGGATCCGTTTCATCCTCAAGCAATAGATTTAATGACATTACATCTATCCCCGTTCTAGTTTTGACAGGAAATATACCATCCTTATTTCCTCTGGCTTTTTCAGTAATGCCAAATATTTTTGGTATAGAAGGCCCAGTTATATCTGTATCCATTATTGCAACTTTATATCCTCTCCTTTGCATTTCTACGGCAATTAGAGAGGTTACTAATGATTTCCCAACTCCGCCTTTTCCACTCACAACTCCGATGATCTTCTTTATATTTGATTTATCGTTTGGCTTTAAGATGAAGCTCGATTTTTTATTTGTTGGTTCATGATTTATATTAATATTATCAGTCATTAAAATTCTCCTTTTTTAAATTATGGAGCTGATGGTCGGATTTGAACCGACGACCTGTGCATTACGAGTGCACTGCTCTACCACTGAGCCACATCAGCATTTAATGTAATTAACAGTATAATTATACAACATTTCATTGATTTTTTTAAGTATTTTATTAAGAATTTAAGGTTTACAACTGAAATACAGAATTCTTTTTAAAAGGTTTGTTAACTTTTCTGTAAAACATCAATAAGCCAAGCTATCAAGCTTGGCTTATTCCTTTCATGCTCAATGATATTCTACCTTTATTAAGGTCAATTTTTATTATCCTCACTTTAACAATGTCTCCTACTTTTAAGACTTCTTTAGGATGCTTGATATATTTTTCCGATATTTCAGATATATGAACTAAACCATCTTCTTTTACTCCGATATCTATAAATGCGCCAAAATCAACTACATTTCTTACAGTCCCTAAAAGTTCCATTCCTATCTCTAGATCTTCGATTTTCAAAACATCACTTCTCAAAATTGGCTTTGGTCTATCTTCTCTTAAATCCCTACCTGGTTTTTCAAGTTCTTTTATGATGTCGACTAATGTAGGTTTACCTATATTTAATTCTCTAGCTAATTCATCTATATCTCTTGATTTATAATCTAGATTTAGTAATTTATGTGCGATATCATAGCTTTCTGGATGAACACTGGTATTATCTAGGATATTGTCACTTTCAGGAATTCTTAAAAAACCTGCGCATTGCTTAAAAGTCTTCTCTCCCATTCCTTTAATTTTAGAAAGTTCTTCTCTTGAAGTAAACTTCCCATTCTCTTCTCTGTATGCTACGATGTTTTCTGCTAATTTAGAATTAATTCCCGAAACATATTTTAGTAGAGAAATACTTGCTGTGTTGAGATTGACCCCAACTCTATTTACACAATCTTCTACTACCTTTGATAACACTTCGTCTAATCTTTTCTGATTCAAGTCGTGTTGATATTGCCCTACGCCAATGTGCTTTGGTTCTATTTTTACTAATTCAGCTAATGGGTCTAATACTCTCCTCCCAATAGAAACAGCTCCTCTAACTGTAACATCTTTATCAGGAAATTCTTTTTGCCCAATTTCTGAGGCAGAGTATATGGAAGCACCTGCTTCATTTACGATAATGTAACTCAATTGGGTTAAATTATATTTTTTAATGAATTCTACAACAAAGCTTTCTGTTTCTCTAGATGCTGTGCCATTCCCAATTGCTATTATTTCTACGTTATATTCGTTTACTAAATTTAATAATATACTTTCGCTTTCTTCGATCTTGTTATGTGGCTCTACAGGGAAAATATTAGTATGAGATAAAAGTTTGCCTGTTTCATCTAAAACTACGACTTTAAGTCCTGTTCTAAAACCAGGGTCTATAGCTAATATTGCTTTTCCTTTTATTGGGGGTTGCATTAGCAGTGGTTCTAAATTTAAAGCAAATACTTTTATCGCTTCCTCTTCTGCCCTTTGTGTAAGATCACTTCTAATTTCTCTTTCTATAGACGGGAATAATAACCTTTTAAATGAATCCTCTATAGCTTGTTCCAATAAATCATTAGTTAGGCTTTTCTTGTTTTTTAGTATCTCTTCTTTAATTAAATTGGTTAAATCAAAATCCGGTGTTTCTAAGCTAACCTTTAATGCCTTTTTATTCTCTCCCCTATTTATCGCTAATATTCTATGATTAGCCAAGTTTTTTATTGGTTCCTTATAGTCATAATACATTTCATAAACAGATTCTAAATTTTCATCTATAGCTTTCACTACAATAATTCCATGCTTGTAAAGATATTCCCTTACCTTGTTTCTTATGTTTGCATCATCTGATATATCTTCTGCTATGATATCTTTAGCCCCATTAAAAGCATCCTCTATGGTTTTAATATCATTTTCTTCATTTATAAAAGTACTTGCAAACTCTAATAATTTATCATCTTCTAATTCATTTGCCATAATAACTTCAGCCAATTTGTCTAGCCCTTTTTCTCTTGCTATTGTTGCTTTGGTTCTTCTCTTTGGCTTAAATGGTCTATAAAGATCCTCTATCCTTTGCAGACTTTCGGATTTCTCAATTTCTTCTCTCAGTTCATCAGTTAGTTTGCCTTGTTCGTCTATTAGTCTGATTACATCTTCTTTTCTTTTTTCTAGATTTCTTAAATATGTAAGTTTTTCGTCTAATTCTCTAAGCTTTACATCCGTCATTTCCCCAGTTAATTCTTTTCTGTATCTAGCAATAAATGGTATTGTGTTTCCTTCATCTAATAATTTAATAGCATTTTCAACATTTCTTTCCTTTAAATCCAAACTTTTTGCAATTTCTTTGATTATATCCATATATCCTCCTAAGCTCAATCAAAGCTCTTCTACTGAAGAGCTTTGTATTTCAAATATTCATTTATAAAATAATCCAAGTCTCCATCCATGACTCTGTAGACATCTCCAACTTCTGCTTGGGTCCTATGGTCTTTTACCATGCTATAAGGATGAAAAACATAAGATCTTATTTGTGAGCCCCATGCTATCTGAGAATAAGAGCCTTGAAGATCTTCTATTTTTTCTTTGTTTTCTTCTTCCTTTAACTGTATCAACTTTGCTTTAAGCATTTTTAGTGCCGTTTCTTTATTAGAATGCTGACTTCTTTCAGACTGGCATTGAACAACTATTCCAGTAGGAATATGAGTAATTCTAACTGCAGAATCAGTAGTATTTACATGTTGTCCTCCAGCTCCTGTAGATCTATATGTGTCTATTTTTAGATCTTTTTCATTTATTTCGATATCTTCCTCTTCGTTAAGTTCAGGAAATACATCTACGCTTGCGAAAGAAGTATGCCTTTTACCAGAAGCATCAAAGGGAGAAATCCGGACTAGTCTATGAACACCTTTTTCCCCTTTCAAATAGCCATAAGCATTGTATCCAGAAATTAACAAAGTTACTGATTTTATACCTGCTTCTGGATCTTGTAAAATATCTAATGTTTCAATCTTGTAACCTTTGTTTTCAGCCCATCTTCTATACATTCGAAGTAACATCTCTGCCCAATCCTGAGCCTCTAATCCTCCAGCTCCTGCATGAATGGATAATATTGCGTTATGTTCATCATATTCCCCATTTAATAAAGTGGATATTTTAAATTCAAGAACTTCGTCCTCAACTTCATCCAAGGTTTTCTCAACCATATCGTAATCGGTATAATCATCTTCTTCAGACATTAGCTGGTATAATACCTCCAAGTCTTCGACTTTGTTTTTCAATTTTTCATACTTTTCAATTTGCTCTTTTAAGCTCTTTATTTTCTGCATTGTATCTTGTGCTTTTTTTTGGTCTTTCCAAAAATTTTCATCGTAAGTGCTTTTTTCTAAATCTTCTACGAGCTTTCTTTTACTCGGCAAGTCAAAGAGAAACACCCAGCTCTGTCATAATGTTTAAACAATTGTTCAACCTTTCTCTATCCAAATACAAATCCACTCTATCACCCTTTCATTAAATTACATTTTCTTTGTCAGGAGCGCCACAGCACTTTTTATATTTCTTTCCACTTCCACATGGACAAGGATCGTTTCTTCCAACTTTCTTCGTTTTGTTCACAACAGTTCTATTTGTATTTTCTGGGCTGCCTATTTCAATCGGATTAGCTACTCTCTTTCTTTCAACTGGTTTAGATTTAACAGCATGGAATAGGAACTGAACTGTATCCTCCCAAATGCTTATTGTCATTTCTTCAAACATATCAAAACCTTCAATTTGATATGCCCTAGCTGGATCTTCTTGTCCCATTGCCCTTAATCCTATACCTTGTTTAAGTTGATCCATAGCATCTATATGATCCATCCACTTTGAATCTACTACTTGGAGTAAAACTATTCTTTCTATTTCTCTGAAAGTTTCTTCTCCAAATTCTTTTTCTTTATTATCATAAATTTCATTTGCTTTAGTTAAAATAAATTGTAATAATTTATCTTTAGTTAAACTCTCTATGTCAAGCTCTGAGAGAATTCCTTTTTTCATTCCAAATGTCTTTTCTAAAAATACCTCTAAGCCCTCAAGATCCCATTCTTCAGGATATTTTGCTTGTCTTGTATAGATTTCAATATTATTTTGGACAAGATTCTTAACCATTTCTAAAATATGGTCTTTTAGGTTTTCTCCTTCTAAAACTCTTCTTCTTTCTTTGTAAATAATTTCCCTTTGTTTGTTCATTACATCATCATATTTTAAGACATGCTTTCTAATTGAAAAGTTGTTTCCTTCAACTTTCTTTTGAGCATTTTCAATTGTTCTGGTTAGGATACTATTCTCTAATGGCTCATCATCAGGCATATTTGCAGTCTCCATTAAATTCTTTATTCTATCTCCTGCAAATAATCTCATCAAATCATCTTCTAGTGAGATATAAAATCTCGAACTTCCTGGGTCTCCTTGACGCCCTGATCTACCTCTTAACTGGTTATCTATACGTCTAGATTCGTGTCTCTCTGTACCTATTATGTGAAGTCCCCCAGCTTCTACTACTTTTTTGTGTTCTTCTCTAGTTACCTCTTCAAATTTTTCAACTAATTCTTGATAGAGCTTTCTGGCCTCTAATATATTTTCATCATTAGTATCATAGAAACTATCTACTAATCCTAAAACTTCTTCATCGTATCCACGTTTTTTCATTTCTTGTTTAGCCATATATTCAGGATTACCGCCAAGTACAATATCTGTACCACGGCCAGCCATGTTTGTCGCTATCGTTACTGCTCCTAACCTACCAGCTTGAGCAATTATTTCAGCTTCCCTTTCATGTTGCTTAGCATTCAAAACTTCATGTTTTATGCCTTCTTTTTTCAACATTTTAGATAAAATTTCAGATTTTTCAATTGTAACTGTACCTACCAAAATTGGCTGTCCTGTTGCATGTCTTTCTTTAATTTCTTTTACAACAGCTTTAAATTTAGCTTCTTCATTCTTGTATACAACATCTGGATAATCTAATCTTACGACAGGTTTATTGGTTGGTATTTCAATTACATCCATATTGTAAATCTCTCTAAATTCATCTTCTTCAGTTTTTGCTGTTCCTGTCATACCAGCTAATTTTTCATACATTCTAAAATAATTTTGAAATGTTATGGTAGCTAATGTTTTCGATTCCGATCTTACTTTTAATTTTTCCTTTGCTTCAATAGCTTGGTGCAAACCATCACTATATCTTCTGCCGAACATTAATCTTCCAGTAAACTCATCGACTATGATTACTTCTTCATCTTTTACTACATAATCGATATCTCTTTTAAATAAACTTCTAGCTTTCAATGCTTGATTTATGTGATGAGCTATTTCCATATTTCCTATATCCGCTAAATTGTCTAGCCCAAAAAACTTTTCGGCTTTTCTTGTTCCATTTTCTGTTAACATTATGCTTCTTGCTTTTTCATCAACTATATAGTCAACTGTTTCTTCCTTTATCTCTCTATTGAATGGATCAAGCCTTTCTTCACTTGGATCTAAATATCTAAAAGATAAGGTTTGGGCAAATTTATCTGCCATTTCATATAACGATGTTGATTTGTCTCCTTCTCCTGATATTATCAAAGGAGTTCTCGCTTCATCAATTAAGATAGAGTCGACTTCATCCACAATTGCATAAAAAAGGTCACGTTGAACCATTTCCTCTTTGTATATGACCATATTATCTCTTAGATAATCAAATCCAAACTCATTGTTAGTTCCATATGTTATGTCACATGCATATTGTTGTCTTCTTTCTTTGTTGTCTAGTCCGTGAACTATGCACCCAACAGAAAGTCCTAAAAATTCATATATTTTGCCCATCCATTGTTTATCTCTCTTAGCAAGATAATCATTAACTGTTACTATATGAACTCCTCTTCCCGCTATTGCATTTAAATAGGCAGGTAAAGTAGCAACCAAGGTTTTACCTTCACCAGTTTTCATTTCAGCAATTCTACCTTGGTGAAGTATTATACCTCCGTAAAGTTGCACTTTAAAGTGCTTCATTTCGAGTACTCTATTGGATGCCTCTCTTACCACTGCAAAAGCCTCTGGTAACAGCTGGTCTAATGTTTCACCATTTGCAAATCTATTTTTGAATTCAACTGTTTTATTCTTTAGTTCTTCATCAGAAAGTTTTGACATTTCGTCATCTAAAGAAATTATTTCTTCCACTATTCCATCTAATTTTTTAAGTTCTCTCTCACTATATGTGCCAAATACTTTGTTTAGCAAACCCATTTGTTAAATCATCCTTTCAAATCACACTACAATATTGTAGCCACTATTTATAATGCCTTTATATTATACCATTTATGTAGGAATATGCAAATATATTTGTGCTTATTGTAAACCAATCTAACCTATTATATACTTCTTTAACAAAGATATAGCCCTCTTAAGAGGGCTATATCTTTTAATCATTACATATCCAAATCTGGATAATAAATTTTGGTCCATTTTTCTGTATTGTCTTCTAACCATTCATATTCATGACTGTTTATTGCTTCTTGCATGTCTTCATAGTACCATTTGTCTTCGGTTAAATCAGGAAATTTTCTTGCATCTTCAAGGATATATTCCTTGGTTACTTTTCTTTCCAATACTGCATTTACTAGGGTTACAAATTCTGCTCTTGTTATATATTCATCTGGTCTAAATGTTCCATCAGAATATCCCTTTACCCAGCCTTTTTCTGCTGCAGAATTGATATATTTATTTGCCCAATGCCCTTTTATATCTGAAAATTTATCTGATTCGAATGGACTTAAATTATCAAATCTAGATGCTATTACTGCTAATTCAGCTCTAGTTATATAATTTCCTGGTCTAAATGTTCCATCTTCGTATCCTAATATTATTTCTGCATTTGCTAAAGTTGCAATGTGTTTATTGGACCATCTATTTGAATTTACGTCAGTAAATTTATGTGTTGTTTTAAATACCATGCTTCTGTATTCTGGATCTAATAATCTGTAGAATACTGCTGCTACTTCTTCTCTAGTAATTCTCCCTAATGGTCTTACTGTATTGTCTGGATAGCCTTGTATATATGCTATATGCTCATCTGTCAATACTGGAAAATCAGTTGGTACTTCTTCATCTATTTCTTCTTCTGGTGGTATAAATGGTGGTATAAATGGCGGTACCACTTGAGAATTTACTGTTAATGTTCCTTCTACTTTTGTTATGTTGTAATTCTCAGTTACATCTTTATCGCCAGATTTTATACTTATACTTTGTATTGTGTTTTTACTTGAACCAACGTTTGTTTGTGAACCAGTAATAACTACGGTGATTGTCTCTCCAGATACAAGTTCTCCACTAGTTATTGTGAAAGTATTATTTGTTAAAGGTGTCCCGTCATATACTTTTGTAGCATTTTGTGATTGTACGGTTATGCTTCTTGCTGTTATTGTTACTGTAGCTGATCCTGTTCTATCTTCATAGTTTGGATTTTCTACTTTTACATATACTGTATATTCTCCTACATCTTTAAATTTAGGAT
>NZ_JBSQIL010000074.1:0-8539 GCF_055108775.1 Soehngenia sp.
CTTTAATCCCTTGGATTTACTGATAAAAAGCAAACCTTCTTTTAAATCTTGAAAAAAGTTAACCTTTTTTGATTTGATTTTTATTTTAGGTACAATCATAAACATCTCTGAAACAGCTGATATTAAAAAACTAAATCCATTTAACAAAAAGGATATAGGAGCTCCAATAATTTGTACCAAGAAACCTCCAAAAGCATTTCCCATCATATCATCGCTTGTACTAATTAATGAAACTACTGAATTAGCTTTTAGTAGTTTAGATTTTGGAACAATATCAGGCAAAATAGAATAGATGGTAGGATTAAAAAAACATCCACAAAGCCCTACAATAATTCCGCTCGAAACTACCATCCAAAGCTGTAAAAGGTCTAACTTAGCCAATATACCTGTAAAAAGTAAAGTGATGGCACAAATCATGTCACAAGAAATTAAGATGATTTTTCTATTATGCCTATCAATAAAGGTTCCTGCAAAAGGTGATATCACTATTCTAGGTACAATTGAAATCGCCATAAATAATCCCATAATGGCAGTTGAACCAGTTTTACTAAGAATCCAAACCCTAAGAGCTATATCATAGATATTATCTCCAAAAATTGAAAACAACTGTCCTTGTAATAATAATAGAAAGTTCTTATTCCATAAAGGTTCCTTTTTTATAGTTTTCATTGTTATTTCCCCCTAGTACTTTGTAATTAAGTTCGTGCATTAAAAAGCTTCATAAAAAAATAGCAGTCTCCATTTTTTATGAAGCTGCTATTGTTTATTTCTTTCTTTTTCATATATGTAGATATCAAGAGCCCTTATTCCTCTATGAGCAAGTTTTATAAATAAGATAAATGAGTAAATTCCCAGAGCTAATATTAGTATGTAGAATAAAAGTAATATAAGACCACCAGCCATAAATCTACCTCCTATAATTTAATAAAATAATTATATCATATAACTTGGTACATATGTGAATATTTATGTAATAATATGATTTAAATGGTATAATATTCATATAAGAAAATAATAATTGATGTACCTGATAATGAAGAAGATTAGAATTTTAATAGGTGAAAGCTTATGGATAACTTTTATAAAGAATTAGTAGAAATTTTTGAAGAGAATTCTGATATAGTATGGGGCGTTTCAAATATTGATTTTAGTGAATATAAGAAGTTTTATAAATGTTCATTAGTTATGGCAATACCACATAAAGAAATCATAGAAATAAGCAATTATAAGGAAGAAAAGCTAGAAGGATTGATAGAAGAAGCTAGAAATAGGATTAATGTAATTTTAGAAGATATTAAGGGAATATTAGAAAAACATAAAATTAAATATCATGTACCATCAGTTGCTCAATCAAGTGAAGAAACACTGATTGCACCATTTTCATTTAAGTTTGCAGCTGTTAATGCTGGACTTGGATGGATAGGAAAAAATGGAGTTTTGATAACAGAAAAGTATGGTCCCAGAGTAAGACTTTCCTCAATACTTATAGACCACGATCTTCCTATTGGTAATCCTATAACTAAAAGCAAATGTCCAGAAGAATGTAATTTATGTGTAGATATCTGTCCGTACAAAGCTTTGATTGGACATAATTGGAACATAAATTCTAAATGTAATGAATTGATTAATTATAAGTTGTGCAATGAAAAAAGAAGTCTTTATTTAGAAACACATAATAGAAAAAATTCCTGTGGATTATGTATGGTTGTATGTCCTATTGGGACAAAATAAAAAATAAGAAATTAAATATCTTTTTATTTATAGGCAGGTGAAAATAGTGCTTTTTAACTATACATTAGGAATCAAAGAGAAAAATGAAAAGACAAAAACAAATTATAGAGAAGCTGTGAGGGCAGTTATTTTAGAAGATGACAATATTCTCTTGGTACAAACAAACAAGGGAGATTTTAAATTTCCTGGTGGAGGAATGAACAAAGATGAAAGTCAAGAGCAAACATTAATAAGAGAAGTTAAAGAAGAAACTGGATATATAGTAGGAGCTGTAAAAGAAAAAATCGGAGTTTTTATAGAAAGAAGTTTAGATAGATATAGAAAGGATTTCGTTTTTGAGATGATTTCTACTTATTATTTATGTGAATTAACTGATGGAGTAGCTGATCAAGAATTAGATGACTATGAAATAGAGTTGGGATTTAAACCTATTTGGGTAAATCTCAATGAGGCAATTCGTGTAAATGAGGAAATAATTAAAAGTGATAGTTTAGATATAAATAAATGGATATATAGAGAAACCAAGGCTTTGAAGGCTGTTAGTGAAAACTATGATAGTTTGATTAAAGGTAAATAAGTTAGATGAAGATGGGGGATTACATGTTTATTGGAGGATGGTCTGTTTTATTTAATATTGTTTATGTTATTAATGGACTATGACCCAATGAATATTTGATATATTATTAATTTTTATAAGGAGAAAACCATGGATAAAACAAAATTATTTTCAGAGTTTCCACTTATTAAAACAAGTGAAATAACTCTTAGAAAGATAGAAAAAACTGATTTAGAAGAACTTTATTCAATATATAGTAATGAGAATTTATTTAAATACAGACCTGGTACTGCAAAAAAGAATAAAGCTACAGTTGAAAATATGATTACTCATTTTGAAAGGGATTTTGGTAAAAAGAAAACCATATTTCTTGGAATTTGTAGTAATGAAAATCTGGAGAGAATCATTGGAGTTGGGGAAATATTTGATTTTGATGATAAGGTAAATATGGCTACCATTGGATATACTTTAAATGAGGAATATTGGGGAAAAGGTTTTGCAACTAAGGCAGTGGAGGCAATGAAGGAATATTTAATAAATGTAATTGGAATTAATAGAGTACAAGCTTTTGTTATGCCTGAGAATATTAAGTCTAAAAATGTATTAGAAAGAAGTGGCTTTACAAAAGAGGGGACTATAAGACAAGGAACAGTTTGGACAGGTAAAGGAGTAGTTGATTTAGATTTATATTCATTTTTAAAATCTGATTTGTAAAATAGATTTTTATTTAATGGAGGGATAGATATGGGATGTTTAATTTGTGAGAGAATTGAAATGATAAAACAAAAGAGTAATCCATATTTAGTAATGGAACTTGAAACTGGATATGTGGTTATAGGAGATCATCAACATTTTAAAGGGTATACATTATTTTTATGTAAGCATCATGTTAGTGAATTACATGACTTACCTAAAGACTTTAGAGTTAAGTATCTAGAAGAAATGAGTATTGTTGCAGAAGCGGCATATAATGCATTTAAACCCGAAAAGATGAATTATGAATTGCTTGGAAATGGGGATTCTCATGTTCATTGGCATCTATTTCCTAGGGTTACAGGAGATACACCTAAAAAGGGACCTGTATGGTGGCTGCCAAGAGAAGAGATGTATGATGACTCAAAGCGTATACAGGGTGATGACCTTAGGAATATGGTAGAAAAGTTAGAGAAGGAACTTAAGAAATTACTGTCAAAATAAAGCTTGCTTTAATATAATGGTATTCTCAATAATTTAAGGGAGAAAGTACATGGAGAACTTTGAATGTTACAGCTTTATTTCATGCATTGATGCATATTAATATGATAAAATTTTAATATAGGCACTTAACACCGTATTATTTAAGAAATTTTACGGTGTTTTATGTTATAAACATAGATTGGGGAGAATGTTATATGAACAATTTTGTGAAAACACATGGATTAGGAAATGAATACATAGTTTTAGATGAAGAAAATATAAGTTTTAAGTTAACTGAAAAAGCAATACAAAGAATATGCAACGTGAATTTTGGAATAGGATCAGATGGAATTTTACTTAAAGTGAAATCAGTTAAAGCAGATTTTGGTTTAAAGATTTTTAATCCTGATGGTTCAGAAGCAGAAAAAAGTGGAAATGGGCTAAGAATATTTTGCAAATATGTTTATGATTATGGATTTATTAGTAATAAGGCCTTCACAGTTGAGACAAAAGGTGGCATAGTTAGAGCTAATATAGTTGAAGAAACTTCAAGTAAAAAGGCAAAGAGGATATCAGTTGATATGGGTAAGGCAAATTTTAATTCTAAAGAAATTCCTACAAGTTTTATTATGGAAGAAGTAGTAGGAGAAAAGTTACAAGTTGATGATAAGGAATATGAAGTAAACTGTGTATCTATGGGAAATCCTCATTGTGTAATCATTAAAGATAAGTTAGAGATAAATGAAATAAAAACCTATGGTAAGCTTATAGAAAATCATGAGATGTTTCCTAATAGAACTAATGTACAATTTGCAAAAGTTTTATCAAGAAATGAAGCTGAAATTCTTATATGGGAAAGAGGAGCAGGTTTTACATTAGCATCAGGAAGTTCTTCCTGTGCAGTAGCTAGTGTTTTAAAAAAGAAAAATCTAGTTGATAATGAAATAAAAACAAAAATGTTAGGGGGAGAGCTTATTATTGAAATAGATGATGAGTGGAATGTAAGAATGACTGGTGAGGTTAGACAAATAGCAGAAGGTGTTTTAAGTGATGAACTTATTGAGGATTTTAGTTGATTTATTTGAGGAACACTCTATTATTCAGAAATGGATTATAGGGTGTTTTTCTATATTAACTGTAAGTATATTTTAAAAAGGCTAAAGTAATAACATGAATTAAATGGTATAATATCCATATTATATATGGGAAATTAGAAGTGCAAATCATTATTTTGTGAAGGGGTGATGAAATGGATTTAAGATTAAAGTTTAATGAAGATCCATTAAACTACGATAAGTATAGACCAACCTATAGTGAAGAATTATTTGAAGATATTATTGATTACGAGGAATTAAATAATTCTAAAAGTGCACTTGAAATTGGGATAGGAACAGGGCAAGCTACTTTACCAATTTTAGAGTCAGGCTGTAGTGTTAGGGCTATTGAACTTGGAGGGGATTTAGCTAGGTATGTTAAAGAAAAATTTTCTTCCTTTAGGAATTTTGAAGTTCAAAATATAGGTTTTGAAGACTTTATTAGTGATAAAAATCAATATGATCTTGTATACTCTGCAACAGCATTTCATTGGATACCAGAGGACGTAGGATTTAAGAAAGTTTATGATTTATTAAAACCTGGTGGAACAATAGCTTTGTTTTGGAATCACCCATTTGTAAATCGTGATGATGATAAAATACATAGAGAAATCAGAAAAGTGTATGAAAAGTTTAAACCATCAGATAAGGAGCCTACTGAATTTAATGAAGACGCCTGCAAAAAATACACACAAATATTAGAGGAGTACGGATTCACAAATATAAAAAGTAAGATTTACAGAAAAACAAGAAAATTAAAAGCTAGTGAGTACATATCTCTTCTAGAAACTTATTCAGATCATAGACAGTGTGCTGAGGATTTAAAAAACAATTTATATAATGGAATAACAGAGGCTATAAATAAGTTTGGGGGCGAAATTAATATTTATGACACTATGGACTTGTATTTGGGGAAAAAGCCTTTAAGTGATTATGAAATTAAAAAACATAAACTTGTTTGTTTTGATTTAGATGATACATTGATTAGAGAAATACATTCTGTAATGTTACCGTGTATTTTAAATGGCAAGGAAAAAGAACATTCTTCAATACAGGAGAAAGAAGAAGTATAGCAGTTGATACTGATGATTTGATGGATATTATGAAATATATAGTAATGTTGGATGAGAAAAATATGACAGAAGAATTTGTTCCTAATGAATTTATAGTTCCTAAAGCTTTGGAAACAGAGAGTTTTAGGTTAAGAAAGTTAAGAGTAGGGGATTTAGAGAAAGATTATGAAGCAGTAATGTTCAGTAGAAAGCACATTAGAGAGCTTTATTCAGAAATAGATGATGATACCTGGCCAGAAGAGAATATGAAAATTGAAGAAAATTTAGAGGATTTATATAGACATGAAAAAGAGTTTGAAAATAGAGAAACATTTGTATATACGGTAATGACTTTAGATGAAAAATTATGCTTAGGTTGTGTTTATATAAATCCAAGCGATAAACAATGTTTTGATGCAGAAGTATATCTGTGGGCCAGAGAAATTGAGATAGAGAGAGCTCTTTATAAAACAGTTGAGAAATGGATTAAAGAGAACTGGCCTTTTAGTAATGTTGCTTATCCAATTTTTCAGATAAAAGCTAGTGAGTGGAAGAAATTAAAGTAGATTAAGTAGATGAATTAAAGGGGGCAATTATATTAAAAGAAACAAATGAGCGTATAGGGAAAATTGCTTATTTATTAATAGATAATAATAACCATTTTGGAGAAATTGAATACTGTTTAGGGAAAAAATTTCAAAACAAAGGCCTTGTAACAGAAATTACAAAGGCTGTTATTCAATTTTGAGGGATGAGTTTGTATCAAGGACACATGGTGAGGGATAGATATGAGAAACTTTACGGTTAAGAAATCAGAATTTAAGGAATGGGATTCAGTGTTAAAAAAATCTTCTTCAATTAGTATTGAAACATTAAAGACTGGAACAATTATTTGTAAGGTATCAGGATTAATTAATTTAAAGAATGAAGGTGCTAAACAAATAAAAGGTGGGTATGCTAAAATACCAGTACTAGCGCATATACTTAGGCATGAAAAATATGGGGATTATTTGATAGACACAGGATTTGACAGCACTTTTTCAAAAAAAGCTGAAGGTAATTTTAAAGGTATTCTTAGTAAATTTTATTTTAAAAAAAGGCATTTTCAAGAAAAAGATTCAGAGGGGGTTGAAAAACAACTTGAGAAAAGATCTATAAATTTAAAGGGCGTTTTTTTAACCCATATTCATGAACATGCAGCAGGAGTACCATCATTGCCAAAAGAAATACCATATATATATGGATATGGAGAAAAAGAGGTAGGGATTTTTCCGTTAGTATACTCTGACTTTTTTGCAAACAAGATAGATATACAAAAAATAGATATTCTACAGGGACAAGACATGCCTATATTAGGAAAATGCATAGATATTTTTGGAGATGGTTCCCTTTGGGCAATTTCTACTCCAGGACATACGAAAGGACACATTTCTTATCTAATTAATGGTCAAGAGTCAAAAGTTTTAATTATGGGTGATATTTGTAGCACCAAAAAAGGATTCGAAATTGGAGTTGAAACTGGCAAATATTCATCAAATATTAAGGAAGGGAGAAAAAGTTTCCTAAAATTAAAAGAGTTTGTAGATCATTATCCATACATAGAGGTTGTGTTTGGACATGAGACTGATGAATTTAAAGTGGAATACAGATAAATTAATGGGGGTAGGCTGTTGAGTAATGATTTTATTAGTTGCTTTTTAAAATCAAGATATTTGTTGATGGAAGGAGCAATAGCAGAAAGGTTAAAACGAGAATTTAATATTAAGATAGATGGACAAGTTGCTCTTGCCTCCTTTGTATATAGTGATAAAGAGAAACTAGAAATGATATATAAAGAATATATTGATGTAGCCGTGAAATTTGATATTCCGATAATGATCTCAACACCAACTAGAAGAGCTAACAGAGATAGAGTATTAGCTTCAGGTTATGATGAAAATATCATATTAGATAATGTTAGATTTTTAAAAGAGATAAAGAGTAAATATCCCTCACAAAAAATATTCGTAGGAGGGTTAATAGGTTGTGTTGGAGATGCCTATAAAGGGAAAACTATCTTTGATGAAAGGTCATCAGAAGAGTTCCATTTATGGCAGGCTAATCTATTTAAAGAAGCAAAAGTTGACTATTTATATGCAGGAATAATGCCGTGTATATCTGAAGCTTTAGGAATGGCCAAGGCTATGGATAAAACTAACATACCTTACATCATAAGTTTTATGATAAGAAATGATGGGAAACTTTTAGATGGGACAACTATAGCAGAAGCTATAAAATTTATAGATGAAAACACTACAAATAAAGCTTTATGTTTTATGAGTAACTGTGTTCACCCTAATGTTGTATTAAATGCATTAAACCAGCCTTTCAATAAAAATGAGCTAGTTAAAAGTAGGTTTATAGGCTTACAAGCTAATGCTTCAGATTTTGAACTAGAGGAGTTAGATAATTCTAAAGAACTGAAATCAACATCTCCTGAGGAATTAGCATCAAAAATGAGGTTATTGTATAATGAAGGATTTAAAATTTTTGGAGGATGTTGTGGTACTAATCAGGCATATTTGGAGGCTATAGCAGGCATATTTAGAGGAGAAAAGTAAATTAAAATTAGAAGGTTTTAAATAATATCTGTAATTTATTGTGTTACAACAGCAATTGTATACTTCGCAGTGGTAAATCATGATGTATTAAAGATATCTATAGAGAATAAAGTGAACAGTGCATTAATTTACTAAATTAAGGAGAAAAAAATGAGAATAAAAAAGTTATCTAAAGTTTCAATAATCATTGTTTTTTTAGCATGTATATTATCTATTTTTTACTTTAATAGCAAGACAATAATGTTCTCTTCAAATATGAACAAAGGTATTGATAATTATTGGAATGATAAAGTTAGTATTAAAGAAGTTAAAGACTTTGAAGAATATGGC
>NZ_JBSQIL010000075.1:0-8472 GCF_055108775.1 Soehngenia sp.
AGTAGATGTGAATATCAGAAGATTAAGATCTAAAATAGAAGAAGATCCTAGCAAGCCAAAATATATAGAGACTATATGGGGAGTAGGATATAGGTGGAGAATAGAGGCATGAGAAGAAGATGAAGAAAAGCATAAAAAGTAGATTGATTAAAAACTTCATGATTATAATTATATTAACAGTTTTAATAATAGAAATTACTCTTATTACAGGGGTTAAAGAATATTTTTATAAAAATGTAGAAACAATAATGATAAATCAACTAGAATTATCTACTACTTTTTATGAGAAATATTTTTCATCTGCAAATTTATCTGATATCGTAATCGATGATGTAGATGCTTTTTGGTTACACACAAATGCACAGGTTCAAATATTGGATATTGAAGGCAAAGTATTGATGGACTCTTTAGGATTTGATCATGGGGAAGCTATTTACATTGATGAAGTAACCAAAGTATTAACTCAAGGGAAATACACTTATATTGGTAATGTTGAGTATACTAATGAACCTGTTATGTCTGTTTCTATGCCTCTTTTAAGACACAATAGCCCAGTTGGTGTTATGAAGTTTACTACAAGTCTAGAAATAGTGAATGAAGATATTAAACAGATTTCTAAAGTACTTATATTAATAGGAACTGTAGTAATTATAATTTCCGGAATAATTAGTAATTTATTAGCAAAATCAATAGTTAAACCTATTCTAGAATTAACAACTATTGCTGAAAAGATGACTGATGCTCAGTTCAAAGTTCGTAGTAAAGAATACAAAGATAAAGAGATTGACAAGTTATCATCTACATTGAATTATATGGCAGAAGAGGTGACAAGAAGGGAAAAGATAAAAGATGATTTTATTTCTTCTGTTTCCCATGAGCTAAAAACCCCACTTACTTCAATAAAGGGATGGGCAATTACTTTGAAATCCTATGACAATATCGATGAAGCAATTTTAAAAGATGGGTTAGATATAATTGAAACAGAAAGTGACAGATTGGCAAATATGGTTGATGAATTATTAGACTTTTCAAGATTTACATCTGGAAGGATATCATTAGTAAAAGAATCTTTAGATTTGAATCAACTCTGCAAGTCAGTTGCAAATCAATTGATGCCAAGAGCTATCAATAACAAGATAAATTTTAATATATTCATTCCTGATGAAAAGATTTTCATTATTGGAGATTTAAATAGAATAAAACAAGTGTTAATAAATATATTGGATAATGCGTTTAAATTTGCTGAAAATGGTAATGTTGATTTTGTTTTGTATCAAGAAGAAGACTATGCTTTTATAAAAATAAGTGATGATGGACCAGGAATATCTAATGAAGATCTACCTCATATAAAAGAAAAGTTTTATAGAGGAAATAATTCTAACTCGCATAGTGGCATTGGGTTATCAATATGTGACGAAATAATGAAACTTCACAATGGATTATTTGAAATTTATTCTGAAGAAACTAAAGGGACAACTGTTTTATTAGGTTTTCTGAAAGAGGAGGTTGTTTGATGAAAAAAATAGCTATAATAATTTTTGCTCTATCTTTCATTGTGTCTGGATGTAGCACAATAGATATGGAGAATAGTGAGTTTATAATAGCTCCACAAAATCAAAAACCTCCTATATCTGGCAGATGGATAATATCTGAAGTTCTCTATAAATATGAGAATACTATTGAATCTAATGATGAATATATTGGAAAAGAGCTTTTTTTTAACAAAGATGCCATTCTAATAAATGATGACTATACTACCAATCCAAAATTTGCGATAAAAAATGTAGATTTGCAAGAGTATTTTTTCTATAGATATAAATTATCATCGGAGAATTTAGGTTTAACTAACCAAGAGGCAAAGATAATAACAATTCGTAGTGATGAAAATTATTTTGCAGAATTTATTAAATTAGATGATGAAAACATGATATATTATTTAGACAATGCGTTTTACAAATTGACTCTTGTTGATAAAGATATAAAATTAGAAGAAATTGAAAGATATATAGAGATCGAAAGAGCTATAAATATGCCACTACAGAGCATGAAATCTGAAGAGTTAAGCTCAGGAGTTTTATTGGGAATAAAAATTCAAAAATTTGATGAAGACAAAAAAATTATAGATTGGGATTATGAAACAATTTGGATTAATATGCAGAACAAAGAATTAGAAGGTCTATTTAAGGTAGATAAGTTACTAGTACCTAGGAAAAATGGATTTTGGGAAATTGAACAAAATAGAGTATATGCTAATGATAGTATATATGATAAAATAATAGCAAAACCAATATCAACCAATGAATCATCTAATATATTATATACTACCAAAAGCCTAAATGATGAAGAAATGCATGTTGCATCTTCAAATTTTCAAAAAAGAAAACCTTCAATTTTGAAAAACATCTTATTCGTTGGAAATGACTATATATCAATAGAGAACATTGACATAGAAAGAGATGATAGAAAAACACTTCAAGTATATGCTATTGATAATTTAGAAGATGAAAAACCAATAAGACTTTCTGATTTAATAGGAGAAAATGGAACTAATTTATTCAATGAAGGGGCAAGAAATTCTGTAAATTTTGAAAAAGCAATCACTGTAAATGAAGAAAACTTTGGATTAGTTAGAAGAAATGGATACTGGACTTTAAAAGGAAGAGTTAATTTTAAAGAAAAAGAAATAGAATATTTTAGCGATTTTAGCATTAAAGCACTACCACCAAAAGAAATGGTCAGCTATGATGAATTAGCTATCCCATTTGAAGTATTAAAACTGAATTTACCAAATGTTGTTGATGCTTTTTCATCTCCAAACAAGGATTTTATTGTAGTAAATACTTCAAATAATCTAGTGATTTATTTAATCGAAGGGGATGATGTTAGTAAAATTCCTGTTGCATCGATACCATTACCGGAAGGATCTACAATTATTATGTCTGAATGGGCAACTGGTAGATATCCAAATATATGGCAAAAAATTTTAACTGAACAAGGTGCATATGAATTAGAATTTGAAAAATAAAAATAGAAAGGGATAAAATATGACACAATCAAGTATGTTTTTATCACAAATAATTAATACCTTTTCTGGGCTAAAAGAATATTTGGGGAATGCATATATTTTATTTATATCTTTATTGATAATTTTAATTTTAGTATTGGCCATTAATTATATTTATAGAAAAAATAATTATTTGAATTATTTACCTGGATTATTAGCATTAGTAGTTGGAGTCTTTATGCTAATATTCAATATAGGGAACTTATTATATGTTGAAAATTTACACAAGATGGAAACTACGATTGTCCTTATTGTTTCGGGATTATGTGGAATAATTTTTGCATTATTGCTTTCAGTCATAAAAAAACCGAAAAAAAAGAAAAAGAAAGTTTCTAAAAAGAAAAAGAAAGATAACCAGAATGATTTAGAATAATAAACAAGCCATAAGTTTAATAGACTTATGGCTTGTTTATTAAATTAACCTTACCTTTATGAGTAAGAGATTTTATTTGTTTTTCTCTCTTCAGTGCTAAAGATTTATCTTCATATGTTTCAAAGTATACTAAAATTATAGGTATCCTACTTCGAGTATATTTTGCACCTTTTCCTGAGTTATGGGTTTTAAATCTTTTTTCTAAATCAGTTGTAAAGCCTGTATATAATGATCCGTCTGCGCATTGACCTATATAAACAAAATACATATAATCATATCTCCTTTTTAGAGAAAGCTGAGTCTACGATTTTTTTCGAAAAACTGTAACTATGCCCACGTCTTTGAAGATAAGAAAGGGATTTGTTAATTGCCTTAATCTTATCTTTTTCATATTCATCAAAGTACTTTTTACTTATTAAATTACACAGTTTTTCAAAATCACACTCAAAATATTCTTTAATAGAATATTTTATTATATTTTCATCTACACCCTTATTTTTTAGCTCATTATATATTTTATACTCTCCCCAATTATTATTAATGGATTTATAAGATATAAATTTTTTAGAGTATTCATAATCATTTAATAGATTTTCTTCGATTAATTTATTGACTGTTGCCTCAATTGTATTTTCATCGAAATTCTTAAGTTTTAAATACTTTCTCATTTCAGATATAGTTCTATCTTGATAAGATAGATATCTAAGAGACAGATTATAGGATTTTTTCTTATCAAGGTCTATTATATCCTGATTTATTTCTTCTACAATTTCGTCACTATAATTAACAACTATTTCTTCATCATTATCAAAGGATATTATTTTTTTGGTATTGTAATTTTTAATTGATTTTATTTTCTTCATTTTATCTATTATCTTCCTTTTTTAGTATTAAATAGATACCTATAATAATTATGGCTACAGGCCAAAGATTAATTAATTTTAAGTATATATTCCATAATCGAAAATTGAACAATTTTAATATGGAAAATATACCAATTATTACTAATGTAAATCCTAAATATTTGCTTAAATCAGAAGGATTACTTTTAAAATAATTTTTAGAGCTATTTGTTGAATTTTCTTCAGGGATTATGATAGCAGCTATTAAGTAAAAAAGCAAAACTTGACCAAATGAAATTATAGATAATATTATTGCAGCTATTCTGATGATTTTTGAGTCAACATTTAAAAACTTAGCTAAACCACCACATACACCAAGTATTACTCTATCATTTTTTGAACGAGTTAACTTTTTCATTTAAACCTCCATATTAGATCAAAGTTTATAAAAATTTATGGAGTAAACCATTAAATCTTTATTTTGAAATTTTATATTATTAATTTTACTTTATATCTATGTTAACAGATAAATAACTATATATAAATACAAAGTTTGATAATTCCATTTATTATTAAAATATGGTAACATTATTAAAGGTGATGTAAATGTTTAATATATTATCAATTCTTGCAAAGTACATATTTGTATTTATTATTTATATGTTTATTTTTTTGATTATTAGAATGATTTATCTTGATATAAATCAATTATCAATTGAAAAAAATTTAAACGGTGCTTATTTAAAATTATTAAATAGATTGGATGATCTTCAATATAAACTTAAAGATAGTTATTCAATTGCAGATGAAATAACTTTGGGTCGAAGCAATGACAATGATATAGTTATTAAGAGTCCATATGTTTCTAAACATCATTTTAAAATAGTTAAAGATGAGAAAGAATTTTATATTGAAGATTTAAATAGCTCAAATGGAACATATATAAATGGAGAGAGAATTTATGATGCAAGAAAATTAAAAAAAGGAGACATAATAAAAGTAGGTGAATTAGAATTTATGTTCATGGATATGAACTAGGAGATGAATATGAAACTTATAAATTTTAAAACTGCAAGGAATTTATTATTTATTTTTGAAATAATTTCTTTATCGTTAATATTTTTATATAATTGGCCTAATATTGAAATCAATACCATATATTTGTCCTTAGGGTTAATAGCGTTGGTTTATGTTTCAAATGTTATTTTATTGAAATTATCTAAAGGGGACAATTATATATTTTTAATTGTATGTATGTTGATGTCAATTGGGATTATTATGATATACAGGATTGACCCAAATTTAGGAATCAGACAATTACAATGGTTATATATTGGTATTATTAGCTTTTTCATAACTTATATTTTTTTTAAATTCTACAATAAATGGGATAAACATTTTGAATTATATTTAGCAATTAGTTATATTCTATTTTTTTCGACACTTTTTTTCGGATTAAGAACTAATGGTTCATTAAGATGGATAAATATAGGAGGGTTATCATTCCAGCCTTCAGAACTAATAAAAATAATTTTTGTATTTATTTTAGCTTGTATATATTCTGGTAAGGCTTTTAGTGCTAATTCAAAATTTGATAAACACAAAGAAATAATAACATTAGGAATTGTTTACTCTTTTATAGCCATTCTATTCATTCAAAGAAATTTAGGAGCATCAATAGTGTTTTTTGCAATATACGCTGGTATTCAATATATTTACACTCAAAACCTCAAATATACAATTTATAATTTAGTCCTTTTTACTTTTGGAGGGTTTGCAGGATATTTTATATTTGATCATGTGAGAATAAGATTTATTACTTGGCTAAATCCATGGGAATATATCGATACTATTGGTTACCAAATAACTCAATCATTGTTTGCAATTGCAGAAGGTGGTTTTTTCGGAACAGGTATAGGCAGGGGACGACCTAATTTTATTCCTTTATCTTATAATGATTTTATATTTTCTGCAATTATAGAAGAGATGGGTATATTAACAGGAATCGGGATAATAATGTTATATTTAATTTTTGTTTATAGGGGATTTAAGATTGCTCTAAAACAGGAGGAAATGTTTTATAGAATTATTTCTATTGGAATTAGTCTCTTATTTGGAGTTCAAACATTTATAATAATTGGTGGAGTAATTAAATTAATACCATTAACAGGGTTAACATTGCCTTTTATTTCTTATGGTGGGACTTCCATAGTGACTAGCTTTATTGCTTTAGGGTTTTTACAAGGGGCTTCTGAAAAGGATTTAAATGGAGGTTCTCAAAATGAGTGATATAGAAAGAAAGAGAATATTAAAAGTTGTTTCAATAATGGCATTTCTAAATATAATTTTGATTTTTTATTTAACATATTTTCAGATATTTCAAGCAGAGAACATTAAACAAAATCCGTATAATAAGCGTTTGTGGGCAGATGAACAAAAAATTATCAGAGGTAGTTTCTATGATAGAAATAACAATGTTTTAGCATATTCTATAATTGGAGAAAATGATAACATAGAGAGAGTATATAAATATGACTATTTATATAGCCATATTATTGGGTATAGTTTTAGAGAGTATGGAAAAGCAGGTTTAGAAAAAACTTATAATTCAAGTTTAATTGGCAACACAAATACAATTGATATAAATAACATTAAGAATTTAATTGGTAATGAGAGACAAGGCAATGACATAGTTTTGACAATTGATCATGATATACAACAAAAATCTAGAGAATTGCTTTTAGGCAAAAAAGGCAGCATAATAACCATGAATCCAAAAACAGGTGAAATATACTCTATGGTTAGCATGCCAGACTTTAATGTAAATAATTTAGCAAATGAATGGGAAAATATCATAGAAAACCCAAATAGCCCTCTATTAAATAGAGCTACTCAAGGATTGTATCCTCCAGGATCAACATTTAAGATCGTAACAGCATTATCATCATTGCAAAATGATAGCACTGATACTGATTATATATGCACTGGGTCAATAATTGTCGATGGTTATAGGATTAATGATTATGATGGGAAAAACCATGGAAATGTTGGTTTAGAAGATGCCTTTATTGAATCTTGTAACACTTATTTTGCTGAAGCTTCCTTAAGATTAGGGCATGATAAAATATTAGAGACAGCTGAAAATTTTTACTTTAATAAAAAAATTCAATTTGATTTAGACTTAAAACAATCCTCTTTTCCAACTAATGATATGACAAAAACTGAATTGGCAGCTTCGGGTATTGGGCAAGGAAGAATTTTAGTAACTCCTTTAGAAATGCTCATGGTTACTTCTGCAATAGCAAACGATGGAAACATTGTAAAACCACACTTAGTGTCAAAAATATTATCTTATAAAGGAGATGTGATAGAGACTAGATCCATAGAAATTTTAAATAATGTCGGTAATTATAACGATGTAAAAAAAATACAAGATATGATGATTGATGCTGTAAGAATTGGGACAGGCAAAAATGCTAAACTTAGAGATATAACAGTTGCAGGAAAGACTGGTACAGCAGAAAATTCTTCAGGATTAGATCACGCATGGTTTGTAGGTTATGCACCTGCTGAGAATCCCAAAATAGCAGTGGTAGTTTTATTAGAAGAAGAAGGGGCAACTGGAGGAAGATCTGCAGCTCCAATAGCTAAAGATCTTATTGAATTTTCTTTACAAAAGTTAAATTAGGAGGTATTTACTTGAAAATTAAAGAGAGAAGTGAAATTTCAAAGGAATATATGTGGAATCTAGAAGATATTTACAGCAATAATGAAGAACTAGAAGAAGAATTAAAAAAATTAGAAAAAGATTGGGAAATTATCTCTAAAATGAAAGGAAATTTAACATCAAATTCAACTAATCTTCTAGAAGGATTAGTACTAAGAGATGAGATACTGAGGATAGTAGAAAAAATCTTTTCTTATGCAAGCATGAAGTTTGATGAAGATACAAGAGTAAATGAATCACAAGAACTATTTGATAAAGCAATTTCATTATATTCAAAGTCGCTAGACATACTTTCGTTTATCATACCTGAAATTTTAAGCGCAGATGAGAATAATTTAAAAAAATATATTAAAGAAGACTCTAGATTAAAAATATATGAGCATTTCATAGATGATATACTAAGAAGGAAAGAACATATAGTGTCAGATAAAGAAGAATCGATAATCGCACAATATAGTGAGGCTCT
>NZ_JBSQIL010000076.1:0-8214 GCF_055108775.1 Soehngenia sp.
GGCCCTATGGTCAAGCGGTTAAGACATCGCCCTTTCACGGCGGTAACCCGGGTTCGAATCCCGGTAGGGTCACCATAAAATATTTTAATAAGAGAATGATTATGGGCGCATAGCTCAGTTGGGAGAGCACCTGCCTTACAAGCAGGGGGTCATAGGTTCGAGCCCTATTGTGCCCACCATAAGCATTAAAAAAGTGGCCTGGTAGTTCAGCTGGTTAGAATGCCAGCCTGTCACGCTGGAGGTCGAGGGTTCGAGTCCCTTCCAGGTCGCCAAAACATGCTGGCGTAGCTCAATTGGCAGAGCAACTGACTTGTAATCAGTAGGTTGGGGGTTCAAGTCCTCTCGCCAGCTCCATAAGTTAAGGAGGAGTTCCCGAGTTGGCCAAAGGGGACGGACTGTAAATCCGTTAGCTCAGCTTTCACTGGTTCAAATCCAGTCTCCTCCACCAATAAAATAACATGCGGGAGTGGCTCAGTGGTAGAGCATCGCCTTGCCAAGGCGAGGGTCGCGAGTTCGAATCTCGTCTTCCGCTCCATTTATTAGAAGAATCTTAATTCTTCTTTTTTTTTAAATGTACCCTTAGCTCAGTTGGATAGAGTACTTGACTACGAATCAAGGGGTCGGGGGTTCGAATCCCTCAGGGTACACCAATCAAAAGGAGATGTTTTGTATCATGAAAATACAGAATATTGAAATAAATATAAAGCTAGGGGATATAACCGAAGAGAATGTAGATGCGATTGTTAATGCAGCTAATAATTCATTGCTTGGAGGAGGAGGAGTAGATGGAGCTATACATAAGAAAGCTGGTCCCTCTTTATTAGAACAATGTAAGAAACATGGAGGATGTGCAACTGGGGAGGCGTGTATTACAACAGCGGGAAATTTAAAATGTAAATATATAATACATACAGTAGGGCCGATATATGGCCGTCATAAAGGATTAGAATCACTTTTACTTTATAATTGTTACTTTAATTCTTTGAAACTGGCAGATGAGTATACCCTAAACAGCATTTCTTTTCCGGCTATTTCGACAGGAGCATATGGCTATCCAGTAGAAGAAACTTTACAAATAATTTATAAAGCTATATTGAATTTTGCAATAATAAACCAAAATATTAAAAATATAAATTTTGTACTTTTTAGTAAAGAGAAATATGATATATATAACAATTATTTTATGAGAATTTAACAAAAATATATAATTTTATGGTTGACATATAGTATTATTTATATTATTATTAACACATTGAATAAAAAAGAAGGTGTTAATATTTTAGCTGAAACACATAAAATAATTGCAAATATAATATATGATGAAGTTGAATATCAATATGGTATAAAATTAGATAGTGATAAATTAACATGGTGGAGCATTGCACCTGATTATCTGCCAAAATATAAATTTATAAGACATTACAAAGATGAGAGTATAAATTATATTGTTAATGAAATTTTAAAGACTATAATTTTAACTAAATATGTAGATATTTCTATAGTCCCCCAAGAAATTGGGATTGCATCTTTAAGTAAGAAAATAGGTATAATTTCTCATTATTTAACAGACTATGTTTGTTATCCACATGCTCAGAGGTGGACATTTTCCGACTCTATGGTAAAACATGTAAAATATGAGAATAATTTAAATGAATTTGCAAAAACTTATGACTTTGCTAATCCTCAAACAAAAATCAATATTCCAGATATAGATTTATATTCGTTAAATTTATTTAATACTAAAAAGACAATAAAAAAATATATTGATGAAATTGTTGATGAATATAGTCATTCTGCAAGTTTTATTAATGATTTAGATTTTGCTACTTTTATAAATAAAAAAATAACATTTTTTATAATTGATTCATTGAGAGAATCAGTACTAGAAGGGCAAGATGCTTTGGCATTTCAAATATAAGTAAATACGTTAGTTGTCGATGATGTGAAGAGTAATATTGAAATCTTAGTCTAAGAGAGTTAGGGGTGGTGAGATCCTAATACAAGAGTCAATATGAAAAACGCCACTGAGATTTTTAGCCGAAATAATTTTAGATTATAGTAGGTTAAGACGGGTAGCCCGTTATAAGCTAAACATATCGAGAAATCTGTATGTTTTGAGGTGAGCTTATGCTAAATAAGGTGGTACCGCGAATTTATTCGTCCTTTAATATTGAGGACGATTTTTTTATATAAAATTTTAAGGAGTGATAAATATGCTAGTTAGCGGGTTTAAACCTAGGGAATTACAAATTGCTATTAAAACAATAAAAGATTATTTTGAAAAGGAACTATCAAATGCATTAAATTTAACAAGAGTATCTGCTCCACTTTTTGTAAAATCTGGAACTGGTCTTAATGATAACCTAACCGGGAAAGAGAGAGCAGTAGAATTTGAAATGAGGAAGTACAATGAAAAAGTTGAAATTGTGCAATCCTTGGCAAAATGGAAAAGAATGGCTTTAAAATGGTATGGGTTTAATAAATACGAAGGTTTATATACAGATATGAATGCTATTAGACCAGATGAATACGTAGATAAAACACATTCAATTTATGTTGATCAGTGGGATTGGGAGAAGATTATAAGCTATGAAGATAGAAATACTCAATATCTATTTGAAGTAGTAAAACAAATATATCAAGTATTTAAAAATACTGAAAATTTTCTTAGCGAAAAATTCCCTCATAACATAAAGAAAATATTACCAGATGAAATATTTTTTATTGATAGTCAAGATTTAGAAGACTTATATCCAAATCAGTCTCCAAAGGAAAGGGAAAATATCATTACTAAAGATAAGGGAGCCGTATTTATTCATAGAATAGGCGGAAATTTAAAATCTGGTATACCACATGATCTTAGATCACCAGATTATGATGACTGGGAATTAAATGGCGATATTCTGTTTTATAGTCCTGCGATAGATGAAGCGATAGAACTATCTAGTATGGGTATTAGAGTCGATAAAGAGAGCTTAAAAAAACAACTTGAACTCACCAACTGCAATTACAGATTGAAATATGAATATCACAAACTAATTACTAACGACGAATTACCATTTACTATTGGAGGAGGAATTGGACAATCGCGTATCTGCATGTTTTTCTTACAAACAAAACATATAGGTCAAGTTCAAGCATCAGTTTGGCCAGAAATAGAGTTAAATTCTTGTAAAGAAAATAATATATTTTTATTGTAATTGTTAAAAGAATGTAATAAATAATGTTAAATTATTATAAGTATTAGACTTAGTTTTGTAGTATAATTATCTTACTCTATATATTTATATGAAGGGTGAGTGCTATCAAATGACATTAAGTGAAAATACTTATAATAATATATACGAAGGATTAAAAAGGAATTTTTTATACGAGAATGATTTGAATAGCATTCACATATTAATAAATCTTTATGATATAGAAGATAATATTAGGAATATTTACCCGAAATATGTAACAATTCAGCATATAAAAAATTCCGTTCTTAAATTATTAAAGTTTAAAGAAGACAATACTTTAATAGCTTCAAATTTAGGGATGCTTATTCATGAGGACATAAATAGATTAGAACTTCTTTTATATCTTGATGGCTATAAGAAAGGATTTGCTGATATAAAAAAGGCTAACATTTTGGAAAAGTTAGCTGTTGAAATTTATGATATAAATACTTTATACAATAAAAAATTTCTATTTCAATTTGATATAACTAATGAAAATGTTAAAGAATTTAAAGAAAGAGTTTTTAATTCTCTCAAAGAGTCAGATGACTATTATAGTTATTTAGATGATTTAATTGAATATTATTGTGAAAAGATAATTAAACCTAAAGTTATGAATTTAAACAAACATCTTGATAATCAGCTTAAGATAAATTATGATAATGAACGACTAATTTCATTAGATAGTACCACATTTTTGTCTGATACAGAATTATTATCTATTTTTAATGAATCAGTTACAATAATTACAAGAAACTCAAACAAATTATACAAAGATGCATTTTGGAATGGTTTAAATGACAGAGTTTTGAAGCGATATAGATAGATATAAAGGGGGATGATTATGTACGTTCGCAATCATTTAATTAAGTTAGAAGACTTGACAGTCCTGAATCCAGAAGAGAGTGTAAGACAAGCTCTAGAAAAAATTAACAGTAAGGATTTTTTGTCATTACCTGTAGTAGAAGATCGAAAAATTGTTGGTATTTTAATGAAAGAAGCTATTTTTAGAAAATATTTTGAAGAAGAATTAGAGAGTAAAGAGTATTATTTGGATAATTATAAGGTAGGAGACATTTATAATAGTGATGTAAAATACATTAATGCGAATGAACTAATTGAAAAAGCATCATATTTATTAAATAGTATTAGAACACCATTTTTAGCTGTAGTTGATGATAAGAATAACTTTCTTGGGATCTTAACCCATTCAGCAATTTTTAAAGCTTTTTCAGAAATTTTTGGATTTGATATAGGTCATAGATTGGTAGTGCACATGTTCGACATTCCAGGTCAGTTGGCCAGATTAACTGAATTGTTAAAAAGGGAAAACATCAATATTATGAATTTAACAGTGCTCGATGCAAAAGTTATGGGGATCATGAAAGTTGTTCTAAGAGTAGATTCTAAAGATATTGATGGTTTAGTTAATAAGCTAGAAAGAGAAGGATTTAAAATAGGTGAATTTGGACAATAATTGATACCCCCTCGTTAAAAATGAGGGGGTATTGCTTAGCAATTTTTATGGAATTGTGATAAAATACTTTTATAGTACTTTAAAAGGAGTTTAATATGATAATTATTGGGATTGATCCTGGAATTGCTACAGTTGGCTACGGTATAATAGAAAGCACTGGAAATAGATTAAGGGCAATAGATTATGGACCAATTTTAACATCTTCTGACCTATCGATGCCAAATAGACTCAACATTATATTTGATGAATTAAATAAAATAATTGAATACTTTAAACCTAAAGATATGGCAGTAGAGGAATTGTTTTTTAATAAGAATGTAAAAACTGCGATAACAGTTGGACATGCTAGAGGAGTAGAAATATTAAGTGCAGTTAAGAACGGGTTAGAAATATATGAGTATACACCTCTTCAAATTAAACAATCTGTTGTTGGTTACGGAAGGGCTGACAAACAACAAGTTCAATTTATGGTAAAAACATTATTAAATCTAGATGAAATTCCAAAACCTGATGATGTTGCAGATGCTCTTGCAGTAGCCATTTGTCATTCGAGCTGCTATAAATTTAAAGATTTATTTTTGATGAAATAAAGAGGTGAAATTTTGTTAGAATATTTAAAGGGTAATATAGTACATATTGGAGAAGATTATGTAATAATTGAGAATAATGGGATAGGTTATAGAATAATGACATCCAATAATACAATTTCAAATATAAATTCCGAGATTGATAAGATGTTATTTTATGTATACTTAGCTATTCGTGAGGATGGGGTATCTCTATATGGATTTAATACAATAGAAGAAATCGAAACTTTTAAATTGCTTATTTCTGTGTCTAAAGTTGGTCCAAAGTTAGCTTGCTCAATATTATCATCTATTAGTACTTTTAGACTAAAACAAGCCATTGTTTCTAATGATGTTATGCAGTTATGCGAATGTCCTGGGGTAGGAAAAAAAACTGCTGAGAGAATTATTTTAGAGTTGAAAGATAAAATCGATCTTTCGAGTATTTATAACAACTTTGAAAAAGCAGAAAACTCAGCAAATATTTCTAAAATTGAAGAAGTAATAGAGGCTTGCACTTCTCTTGGATATAATAAATATGAAATAAAAAAAGTGTTGGATGAGATAGATATACAAAACTTAGAAATTGAAGAAATAATAAAACAAATTTTGAGAAAATTATCAAACAGGTGATAAAATGGAAGAAAATACAAATAGAATAATTGCTCGCAATACATTATTTGAAGATATAGAAGCAGATAATACTTTAAGGCCAAAATGGCTAAATGAGTATATTGGTCAAGATAAAGTTAAAAACAAATTAGAAATTTTCATACAAGCTGCTAAGGGCAGGAATGAAGCATTAGACCATGTTTTATTAGTAGGTCCTCCAGGGTTAGGTAAAACTACTTTAGCAAATATTATAGCAAATGAAATGGGAGTTAACATTAGAGTTACATCAGGTCCTGCAATTGAAAGAGCAGGAGATTTAGCTAGCATTCTCACAAATTTATCGGATGATGATGTTCTATTTATTGATGAAATACATAGGATTAACAGAACAGTAGAAGAAATACTTTATCCTGCAATGGAAGATTATGCATTGGATATAATTATAGGAAAGGGTCCTTCAGCCAGATCTGTAAGATTAGATTTATCTAGGTTTACACTTATTGGAGCAACAACTAGAGCTGGGTTGTTGACATCTCCCCTAAGAGATCGATTTGGAGTTTTGCTAAATTTAGAATTATATGATATTGAAAGCTTGACAGACATAATCAACAGATCCGCTATAATACTAAATATAAGTATCGATAAAGAAGGTGCTGTCGAGATTGCTCGTCGTTCAAGAGGAACTCCAAGAATAGCTAACAGGTTATTAAAAAGGGTAAGAGATTATGCCCAAGTAGTTGAAAATGGTATAATAACATTCGAAACTGCAAAAAAAGGTCTTGATCTATTGGAGATTGACGAACTTGGACTAGACAATCTAGATAGGAAAATATTACTAACTATCATTGAAAATTTTAGTGGTGGGCCTGTTGGAATTGATACTTTAGCTGCAGCCACAGGAGAAGAAAAAACAACTATTGAAGACGTATATGAACCATATTTAATTCAAATTGGATTTATTAATAGAACTCCTAGAGGAAGGGTGGCAACTAAGAAAGCCTATAAACATTTTAATCTAAAATATGAAGAGTGAGGTGAGTGAATGATTAATAAGATTAAAAAGTCCATAATTTTAAGTATTTTAATAGTTCTATTTTTGTTTAATTCAGAGTCTTTCGCATCTGATGATCAGTTTATTGATATAAGAATTGGTAAGGCTCATTCGTTAAACGATAAAATATCACTAAGTTCAAAAAGCGGCTTTATTCTAAAAAATACAGACAATGATATTGTTTTAGATCTAGATGAAATTCACATTACTTTTGTAAACTCAGAATTTTATATCATTAATGACCAAAACTACAATAAGATAATTGAATTAAGCTTTATTGATAACTACGAAATTCTACCAAAATCAAATGATTTTATTCAATATAATGGTATACCATATCGTGGAAGTTTTAAAATATATAACAAAAGTAATGCTTTTTATATAATAAATCATATTTCATTAGAAGAATATTTATATGGTGTACTTCCAAAAGAGATACCAACTTCAGCTCCTATTGAGGCTTTAAAGGCTCAAGCAATTGCCTCTAGAACATATTCACTAAAAAATATCAACAAGCATATTACAGAAGGATACAATCTGTGTGATACTACACATTGCCAAGTATATGGAGGACAAAGAGCAGAGAATTCTAACACAAATTCAGCAGTTGACCTTACAAAGAATTATGTTATTTATTATAATGACTCAATAATCGATGCAGTTTTCCACTCTTCTTCTGGTGGACACACAGAGAGCAGCTACAATGTCTGGGGAAATAGAGTACCATATTTAGTGGCTACTCCAGATCCTTTTTCATTTAATTCACCTAATAGCAATTGGAATATAACTTTTTCTAGTGCAGTAATTGAAAATAGTTTAAGAAATAATGGCATAAACATAAACAGCTTAGTAGATATAGAAATATTAGATAGAACTGAATCTGGTAGAGTTAAAACCATAAAGATTGTTTCATCTGATAAAACAACATTATTATCGGGAGAAAAATTTCGCTCTATAATGGGTAACTCAAACTTTAAAAGCACTCTTTTCGATATACAAAAAAACCAAGATTTTGATACTAATCAATATTCTTTGATAACAGAGAACGGAAGAACTAATATAAATTTCGGGTTTGGAAAAATTTTCACTCTAACAGATAAAGGGCTTAAACAAGTAAGTAACCCATCTATAAAAGTATTAGATACTAATGGTGTAAGGGATTTGACCACAAATAATAACGTATCCTCATTCACATTCATAGGAAAAGGCTATGGGCATGGTGTAGGTATGAGCCAATACGGAGCTATTGAGATGGCAAAACAAGGCTATTCAAACGAAGAAATATTGCAA
>NZ_JBSQIL010000077.1:0-8120 GCF_055108775.1 Soehngenia sp.
CCTTCCCAATTATTTAATATATATATTTTAGATTTTTTCATGCTTACTTATGTTGCAACCTCTATTCATAGATCTTCTGGAGGTATTTCTCCTGTAAAATATCTTATGTTTTCAAGTTTTGTTCTACCCTTATTTACTTCCGTTTTATTATCATATACATAAATTAATTTCTTCTCTCTATTATTTCCATTTTGCTTTGGAACAAGGTCTTCATCAGCTTCTATGTAGATTGTGTTAACCTTTCTCTTTTCTTTTATTTCCATCCTAACTTTTTCAGCTATAATTGTAGTTTTAATGCTTTGAAAAATACGAAATCACAAGGCCGGAAACAATTGTACCTATAATTATTGTCCCAACCACTACAAAAACCGCTTGCTCCGCTATTATAATTTCCTCATAAATCAGTAAGCTCTCTGTCATTAACAATATCCCTAACATAAGCAACATTAATCCTGCGACATGTGCTAGTCTAGTAGGATCAACTACGTCTTTAGGATCATATCCAGCTATAATTTCTACCGCTTTAAATTTCCAAATTAATAAAGCTACAATTGTTAATGAAATTCCAGCAACAAGTGAAACAATACTCATAAACAAATCCCTCCATTAAAATAAATTGTAATTCTACAACATTACCGCAAATTAATAAAACATATATCTTACCGATGAGAGTATCAATTAATTGTCGATATCAACGTTTAAACAACTTAATTATTATTATGATTATTGAGTTCATCTATAAGTCCATTTTGTTTTATTTTAACTTACATTTAGCGTTCCTTATAGGTAGTCTAAGAACCTCTACAGAAGGAGCTTGGTTGCTCTTTCTGTGGAGGTTTCAATTCCTTATAGGTAGGCTAAGAACTCAACATGAGGTATTAGACTTTTACCAAACATTTTAGTTTCAATTCCTTATAGGTAGGCTAAAAACCTTTATCTTTAGCCTTTGGTCTGTCAACAGCTAAAGGTTTCAATTCCTTATAGGTAGGCTAAAAACCTTGATTTCTTATATGTACCAAAGCATCTTTTGCTTGTTTCAATTCCTTATAGGTAGGCTAAAAACCAATATACGACTATTTAGAGCAATTAAGTGACGACTGTTTCAATTCCTTATAGGTAGGCTAAAAACCATTAAAATATATAGAATATATGTCGTCTGTATCGAGTTTCAATTCCTTATAGGTAGGCTAAAAACAGACAGCTTAGACGAGGTTATAGAAGTAGATATTATGTTTCAATTCCTTATAGGTAGGCTAAAAACTATTTGTTGCCATCTTCAATAATCGGAGGTATCGCAGTTTCAATTCCTTATAGGTAGGCTAAAAACTGGAATACAAATGGAACTGCTCATTGTTTTTCTTGGTTTCAATTCCTTATAGGTAGGCTAAAAACGACGAGGAAGAGGGCGACCTTACAGCTGAGGGCTATGTTTCAATTCCTTATAGGTAGGCTAAAAACACTATATCTGGAGCTTCTGCAAATCTTACTGGAGAATGTTTCAATTCCTTATAGGTAGGCTAAAAACTATAGTGCTTGTAGGACTTCCTGCGTTGTCATTTACCGTTTCAATTCCTTATAGGTAGGCTAAAAACGGGAGATTGGTAGCAGTCACTGGAAGGATACAGACAGGTTTCAATTCCTTATAGGTAGGCTAAAAACTAAAAAACCTGCATTTTTAGCCATTTTAGAGGTTCTTGTTTCAATTCCTTATAGGTAGGCTAAAAACCCCGTTCATATATTGATATTACTATATATAACTTATTATGTCAATTGTATAGTGCAACTGAAGAAAATAAAAATGTGTAATTTTGAACTTTGCATATTTTTAATTTGTCGTCGATCTCCAGGGGTTTTTGCACTATTGGACATCGACGACAAATTTCTACTTATTTTTTCTTTTTGTTATTTTTTTCATCATTAAGTTTTAATCCACTTAAGTCGATTGTAGTTCCAAAACTATTTGTATTTTGTTTCTTATTATAATTAGATTTGTTATTTTGATTGTTTGGTGGATTATTGTACTTCGGTTTACCTTTATTTTGATCAATATTATTTGTAACATTTTTATCTTTAATCTTATTTTTATAAGATAGTGCATCTGGAAGTATTTTTTTATTTTTAAATTCATTCAATGGCATATATGAATAATAATCTCTATCATTTTTATCAACTACATATTTTTTCATATATAGAAAAGTTTTTATTGAATTATTCTCTTCAATATTTTCACCTTCTAAAAATATCTTTGAAAAATACCTTTTATATTCATCAATATAAATTAAAGGATCATCAGATGTGTAATAATCAAATGAAAACTCTCCATATTTTTTGTCTAAATCCTCTAGTTTCAATTCAACATTTTCAATCTTTACTCTTCCAAACCCATAAGGCTTTCCCATTCCTATAGATTGATAAGAGTATTCATTTAACATAAGAGACCATAAAACAAGACCTAGTTCATCTCTATTTAAATTTTTGAAATGTATTCTTCCTTTAAATCTTGAGCCTTCATCTAAGGGTTTGAGATTACTTCCTACATTATTATTAGAATTAACTTTAGTATATTCAATATAATTTTTCAGCCAATATTCTTTATATCCTCTTAGCTCAAAATTGTCATTCTCATAAGTAATCAGATTTTCTTTTTTCGAATCTAAATTTTGTTTTAAATAAAGTGTGTAGCTAGTTGGTTTAGGTTCACCAAGGATTACAGGGATAACTTCATCGTGTTCATTGCCTTCAATTAGAACGGCATCTTCAAAACTTAATCTTGATTTGTAGTCATATTTAGATTCATTTAGATAAAATTCAGAAAATCCATACAAAGATTTTTCATAACTAATTCCATTAACATATCTTAATTTATCTTTTACTCCGTTTAAAATATCGTTTTTATAAAATAACCTCATGTAAGGAGTGAATCCAAAGTGCAATTGTCCATCTTTTTCTATATAGAAAACATGCTTTAGAGATCCTTTATCAGGGAGATTGTAGAACGAAGCTTTTTTCTTCGTCATTTTACAGTCTTTCTCGTAGTTAAAAACATCTTCTTTACTTAAAGTGAAACTGTGAGAATTATCATTTGGTGCAGCTACTAAATAATGGCTCATTTTTCCTCTTATAAATCCACCAGTTAATAAAATTCCATTGTTTTTTAACTTTCCTTTTTCTGAAATACTAGTTACTCTTCCTTTTTGGTCAAATGTAAAAGAAACTTCTACAAAATATGGGCTGGCATTTTTGTTTTCATAATTTCTGATAATTTCTAATTTTTTTCTGGTATTTTTTTCTTTATTTAGCTTTCTAATTTCATCTTTATATTTAATAATACCTTCATTATACATAAAATGTATCTTATTTTTTATGCTTTTATCTGCAATTTCCCTTAAATTTAATTCACTTATTCTTGTATAACCGATTCCATTAAATATTTTTTCACTTTCATAAATTATATAATCTGAATTATCATCTTGCTTAATAAAACCCGATTTTATGTTTTTAGCAATTCTCTTTATTGGATCTATTCCTAAGTGATTTTTATAAATTTTACTTAGTGAATTATTCGAGGCTATATCTCTGAACAATAACTTCGCATTTTCAATGTCTGTTAGATTTTTGTTTACCGTTTTATTCTCATTTACAGGGCTGCTCATACTTAAAATTTGTGTATTTTTTCTTAAAACTCCTCTTATGCTATTTCCTGGGATAGAAAAATTTCCTTCTGAGTTTCTAAAAAAAGTCTTTAATCCTTCTGAGGATTCATTTTCTGCAACTATGATTGGTGTTTTAGCAACAATTTCATATTCTATTGTCCCAGATAAAAGAGCATTTTTATTTTTGTCAAGATATGTGTTGTGTTTTGGCAAGTCATCGTATGAATTATATCTATTTACAGCTTTAGATGGGAATGGTACAAAATTATATGGAGCTTTTGCATATTTTAACTTAAGGTCTTTTTCTAAATCCATTATTTCAGCTTTCATAAGATCACGCCCTTTCAAAAATAAAATCTACTGGTTTCATATATGATATATAACACTGATTTTCTAAATCATAATCAAGGTATTTTTTTACCTTAATTTTATTGGCTTCTTTTAATTTTATATCTTTATATATAAAGTATGACTCTTCAATATATTCTGGGTCATCTAATTCTTTGAAATAAGATGCTTTTATTTCATTTCCATTTTTCCAGACTTTTATTTCAGATAATTCATTGAAAAATCTTGCCTCAATAAGTTTTTCGTCATCAATTTCCAAATCTTCGATGCTGCCAACGTATACATTGTCAATATTGTATACAATAGCATATTTTAGATCTAAACTTTTTAATAAAGATTTTTCAAGAATATCATTAAGATTGTTATTTATATCAAAGTTAAGAATTGTTTTGCAGTTTTCAACATTAAGGCTAGTTAACAGGTATTTTGGCATTAATTTCACCCTCTTACTTTATAATTTTTTATAGCAGAAATATATTCATCTAATAAGTTTTTATTAGAAATAGTCTTATTTTTAAAATCAATTTCTATATTTTGGTGTTCATCTCTTATAAACATTTTATGAGCTTTAAATCTACCTCTTCCAATGCTAAAATCAGCTCCTAAATTTAAATTCTCTGTTCCTAAATCTCGAAGTGCTAGGCTAATTAGACCTACTACCATATTGTCATAGCTTATATTATTGGTTTTTCTATATATTAGCGATATTTCTGTTTCAGCAGTGACTGGTTCATCATTCATTAGCGCATTGTTTATAGTTCCTGAAGTAAATCTATCTATTCTATTTTTAGAATATATTTTTGGATTTGCATTGTTTAAAGTAGACTCATTTGCAAATAAACGGCTTAATTTAAATTGACTTTTATTATCGATATTAATTTTTCCAAACAATTCATCTAATTCATCATTTAATGAATAATAGTTTGCTATAACTTCAATTCTTGACCTCAATGTTCCCTTTAAACTAGAGCCTGGTATGATATAATCGTTGTAAGAATTCATTATACTGGCTGTATCAGGACTATCGGGATCTACGATATTGTTATTTTTTATTATAAGTGGGGTAGTAAACTTACCATATATATTAAAAAAAACAAATCCCTTTTCAATTTCCATTTCATTCATTTTGTAAGTTGTATTTTTCATATTTGAATAATCTTTTTTCAAAAATAAAAGAAGCTCTTCTTTGTTTTTGAAGTTAAAACTGATTTCCTCAATTTCATTAACTTTAAATACACCCAATCCATCACTTTTATTTCCACCGAATCTTATAATTGATTGATCTAATGCTTTAAGTGATTTATAAATAAGGTTTTTATTTTGATTGTTATCAAAATCGTCTCTTATTTCAAATATTAGTTCAAATTCAAGCCCTTTATCTAAATATGTGCTTTCTCTTTTAGAACCACTTACATTGCTGCCACTTTCTGAATTGATTTTTAAATTATCTCTTTTTGTAAAACTCTTTATTTTAGCAGTAGCATCTTTTATATAGACCTTACTTTGAGTATTAAGCTTACTATCTCCAAATAAATCATTTGAATTTTCTCCAATAGAGTCTAAAAACGATCTAAAAGAGCCAGCTATTGACGTTGCGGGGATGTAGGCTAGGTTTTCATCTTCGTATATCAATATAGTCTTATCATCATTTCCAATGAAAAGTGGAGTAGAACTTATTATTTTTGCTTTGATTATAGTTACAGAATTCATTTATTTTTCCTCCCTTATTCTTAATTGATACCTAAACAGTTCTGAAAGGATTTTTAGATTGAGCCTATATATAAATTCTGGTTCAATTTCATTGAAATAATCTGGGAAGTTTTCTGAATCTATAGCACAGTCTTTAAATTTTTCTTTAAATAATTCTTTGTTAGTGCTGTTTTTGACGTAATCATCTAAAAAAATAAGCATATTTTTGTTATCATCTTTTGTTTTTATACTATACAATGCTTCGTACAATGGATTTCTAGATTTGCTAGTTAAATGGCACATGAAATTTGCGAATTTATCTTTACCTATTTTGGGCTCTAATGTAGTTAAGTTGTTGATTATAGTCATTAAATTTCCAATTTGAGTGTCATTTAACTTTTTCCAATCATTTGGTACTATTTTTTTATTCAGCTCAAGGACTTCTTTACTGATATTTTTATTGATTCTATTTTTAAATATCTCAAAACCAATGGTGTTAAGAAGGTTAACCTCTTCTGGGCTAAGATTTGCTGGTTCTAATTTAGATATCATATTGTCAGAATTTAACTCTATTTTTTTGTATTTTATATCATCAACTATAGCAATTCTGCCGAATCCTTCATTTTTTCTTTCTCCAATTCCAAGAGATATTGTTTCATATAGCCTATTTGGATCTAAAGTCTCATCAATATGAAATTTAAATACACTTCCAGCTTTTATAGCTACTGTATTTGGAGTTTTTTGTCTCCATTTATTGTTGTATGATGATACATATTTTGTTTCGATATTGCTATCCACATATTTAGCATTTTCACAACCTATTGCATATCCATCTAATGTGGTTGTGTATTTGCCTAGATTGTTACGATAGATTATATCGGAAAGAGCTATTACATAAAAATCTTTATCTACATTTAAATTTGATAAAGTGGCTTCTGGATTTTCATCTGACACTTTTAAATTTTCTATTTTACATTTTCCGTATCCACTTCCTTTAGAACCTCCAATATATACAATAGAATCTTTTAATAAATTAACTATTTCTTCTTCATAGTCGTCTACAGTTTTAATTATTCCGGAAAATGTTTGACCTCTTTTAATTGTTTCATATCTATAGAGCTTATTTTTTGGCGTATTTTTATTTATATGAAGATGTGATTCTTTCTCTATTTTTACTTTATTTAAAGTATCGCCATTTTCAACAACAAATTCGCATAATCTAACCTTTTCATATAGAGGTTTTAGTTTATTGTCAATTCCTAGTTCAAGATTTAGGTAATCACTTGCCATTTTCATTTCAGCTTTGGGTGCGAAGAAACACTTTGGTAGTGGGAAACTCCTTTTATCTTTTGCTTTAGGATATGCGTTAAAAAAAACTATATCATCTGTAAACAATTTTTCTCTATGAGGGTTGTTTGATATATCACCAACATTATATTTATTTATGTAGTTATATATGAAAGCTCCTCTAATTGACGAACCAGTGATGTAATCTAAACTCTCTTCGAAATCTATTTGATTGTGTGTAGTAGAAAGCTTTATGTTTTCAAGGCATTCGATATCATAGGTAATGTATTTAACCATTTATTTCACCTCGCTTAAAAAGTTTTCAACAAGAGTAAAGCTTATTTCTTCATATTCTCCAGATTTTTTTTCATATAAAGAACAATCTATTTCGCCTTTACCCCTTGTTCTCATTGATCCAATATGTCTTAAATTCTTTACAGCTAGAGCTAATGCACTTTTTTCTTCATTTGAAAGTTCCTTTTCACAGCTAACTTCAACTTCAAATTGTAATCCTTTCTTAATTACTCTCATTTGCCTTAGACTTTTATCTTTGGATCTTCCCTCTTCATCTATACTCGTGAAACTTCTTATATCAGTTAAAGACTCCTTTATTTCTAGAGGGTTCAAAATGCCTTTATCTACATTATCCATTATTATTTTACGTACCTTGCTTGACAATCTCATATCGGAAAATTTGAGTCTTTGCCATTGATTTAATCCGTCTTGGGGTTTTCCAAAAAGATCATCAACTAAATATAGATAACGTCCTTCATCAATTATTTCTAATATTTCTTCAAGTGAATCTCTTAAATTCCCTTTAAAAGTCTTAGATTTCATATAAACCATTCCATAGTCATCAGTTACAACATCTAAATCTACTGTGCTTGGGACAGAATATCCACTTCCAAATATAGTTTCTGATTCCAATTTTATAGTTATCAAAAATTCTTCTTTCATGAGAGGCCTCCTATTTTAACGTTTTGAAAACATCCATTGCTTCGATAGCATCAAAATACATGCAGGTATTTTCATAGAAACAGTAATCACCTTTTGCATTTTTCAAAGCTGGAAAATAGTTCGAAAGTCTGTTTAATTCCAAGAAATATTGAGTTTCCAACTCGCCTTTTCTTAAATATTCTCTTA
>NZ_JBSQIL010000078.1:0-8113 GCF_055108775.1 Soehngenia sp.
AGAAAGATAACTAGCTCTTAAAACATTCTTCTTGGTTTCTTCTCCTACTTCTAAATAATCTGATATCTTTCCGGAAAGTCTCTGTAATCTGATTGTCTTATCATACATAGTCCCTAGTTTCTCTTGAAAAGTCAATTTTTTCAATTTTTCAACATAAGATTCTAATGGTAATTTGATATCTTCATTGTAAAAGAACCTAGCATCTTCAAGTCTTGCTCCTAGAACTTTTTCATTTCCTCTTATAACAGTATCAATAAATTTGTCGTCTCCATTTCTAATTGTTATGAAATAAGGCAATAACCTATTTTTATCATCGACACAAGGGAAGAATCTTAAATGATCTCTCATAGGAGTTACAATAACATCGAATGGAAGATTTAAATATTCTTCTTTTATTCTACCCATAATAGGTGTTGGATACTCAACCAAATTGTTAACCTCATTTAGTAAATCATCATCTTTTAAGATATTTCCACCCTTTTCTCTAGCCAATTTCTGTGAATTATATCTTATGATGTCTTTTCTCTCTTTAGGATCAACTATTACATAATTTTCTCTCATCAATTCTTTATATCTGTCAATGTCATCGATAACTATACTTTGACTTCCTAAAAATCTATGCCCCCTAGTTGTATTTGACACTAATATTCCTTCAAAATCAAAATCCATTATTTCATTATCCAATAATGAAACAATCCATCTGATAGGTCTAGCGAATTTAATATTTTTCCCTCCCCATCTCATAGATTTAGGGAAAGTAATATTTTTAATATTGCTTGCTATATTTTCTCTTAACACATCTTCTAAGAGTTTGCCTTCATTGACTTTTTTTATAAAAATATACTCCTCGTTATTAATCGTGTTAATATATATGTCATCAATTTTAGCATTTTGTGCTTTTAAAAATCCTTCTAATGCTTTAGTTGGATTATTCAAGGAATCGAATGCAATCTTTTTAGCAGGCCCTTTGACCTCAACTTCTTCACTCTTTCCTTTAGGCTCTAATCCCATTATATCTATTGCTAATCTCCTTGGTGTTTGATAAGTAATGATTTCTTTAAAATCAATTCTATTCTCATTTAAGGTTTTTTCAAAATTATTTTTTAGCTGAGTCAATGAATCATCGATAAATCTAGCTGGAAGTTCTTCTACTCCAACTTCTAAAAAGTACCTTCTATTCATTTCTTTCACCTGCCTTTTTTAAAAGTGGATATTCCATTTCTGCTCTCTGTTTTAAATATATTGAGGCTATATTTTTTGCGAGATTTCTCACTCTAGAAATAAAGTTTGTTCTTTCCGAAACTGAAATTGCACCTCTTGCATCTAAAACATTAAAAGTATGTGAACATTTCAAAACATAATCGTAAGCAGGTAGCACAAGCCCTTGTTCCAATATCTTGTTAGCTTCGTTTTCATATATATTAAAAAGATTGTTTAAAACTTCGATATCCGCCATTTCAAAACTATATACAGAATGCTCATATTCAGCTTTCCCAAAAATGTCCCTATATGTTATGTTGTTATTCCATTTTATGTCAAAAACATTATCTACATCTTGTAAATACATAGCTATTCTTTCAAGTCCATAGGTTATTTCTCCTGATTCTAGTTCACAATTAATTCCACCAACTTGTTGGAAATAAGTAAACTGTGTTATTTCCATTCCATCAAGCCACACTTCCCATCCTAGTCCCCATGCTCCTAAAGTTGGAGCTTCCCAGTTGTCTTCAACAAATCTTATATCATGCTGAATTGGATCTATTCCAATAGCTTTTAAGCTTTCTAGATAAAGATCCTGAATATTTTCTGGGCTAGGCTTGAGTATTACTTGAAGCTGATGATGTTGATATACTCTATTTGGGTTTTCTCCATATCTAGCATCTGCCGGCCTTCTAGATGGCTCAACATAAACTACATTCCATGGTTCTGGTCCTAGAGCGCGTAAAAAAGTATGTGGGTTCATTGTTCCAGCACCTTTTTCTATATCATATGGTTCCATAATCAAGCAGCCTTTTTCACCCCAAAAATTCAATAATTTTAACATAAGTTCTTGAAAATTCATATTAGTCCTCCTAATATATATTTTATTGATAAAAGCAAAAACCTTCCTATCCCTATAGGGACGAAAGGTTAATTCCGCGGTTCCACCCTAGTTGATGCTTTAGCATCCACTCTAATAACATATACTCAAAAGCTCCAATTTTATTCCCTTCATATCTAGTTTCCACCGCCCTAGACTCTCTATAATTCAAGAAATAAAACCTTCTTTTTCATCATATATTTTATTTATAACTTATTTAAATCTACCAAATTATTCAAAGTATGTCAAGCTAAAGAATTTTCTAAGAGTTCCCTCGCCAAAGACCATGATTTGAGATCTTTTATGTCTAACTTATCCAATATATATTTATATAATGTCTCTTGCATTATTAGTTTATCCTGATAAATAATTATTTCGCTATTTATGTTATCAAATGGTAAATTTATATATTCTATCATCTGTCTTATGAATTTTTTTTCAATTTTTATACTTGATTTATTCTTGCATTTCGAACAAAGAATTCCACCCTTTTCAATATCAAAATACCACTGTGTTGATTTTAAAGTTTGACATTCTATGCAACTTGTTAGATCAGGTTTATATCCTACAAAGCTAATTAGCTTTAGCTCAAAAGCTAAAATCAAGTCTATATTTGTAATGCTTCCCTTTTGTATAATTTCAAGGGCTTTTGTTAACATATTATATATTTTATCGTTTTTTTCTTCTTCTGGTATAGCCTTGTCAACTAAATCTATCAAATAAAATCCAATAGCCATTGATTCAATCGATTCTCTGAGTGAATAATTTGAATTTATTAAATCAGCACCAACAATATAATAAAAGTTTCTACCTTTTTTTAAAATGAAATCACTTGTTGAAAAAATTTCGGAATATGCTAAAGCATTTGAATTTGGTTTTAAAACACCTTGAGCTAAAATATTAATCTTTCCTAGCTCATAAGTGAAAACTGTTAATATTTTACTGCTTTCCTTGTATTTTTTAGACTTTATTACTATTCCACTAGTTTTTATATTGTCCATCATATTAATCCTCATTATTAACTGAGTTTATATCCGAAATATTTCACTTTATCAGCTCTATCTCTCCAATTTTTTTCTACTTTTACCCATATTTTTAAGTTCACTTTAGTATCCATTAATTTTTCAATATCGTTCCTTGCTTCTGTTCCTATTTTTTTTAGCATTCTTCCATTCTTCCCAATAATCATACCTTTATGTGATTCTTTCTCACAATATAAATTTACAAATACATCTAATAAATCTTTATTATCTCTTTGTTTTATCTCTTGAACTTCTACATATATCCCATGAGGAATTTCTTCTTCTAAGTTCAGTAGTGCCTTCTCTCTTACTATTTCTGCTATTATTATCCTTTCAGGCTGATCAGTTATCATATCATCTGGATAATATTGAGGACCTTCTGGTAAAAGCTCTTTTATGGCATTTATATACCTATCTATATTATTATTAAAAATAGCTGATATAGGTATAATATCTTCAAACATGTTCATAGCCTCATATTTTTGTACTAGATAATCAATTTCTGTATTTGATAATTTATCTGTTTTGTTAATAAGGAGTATTATAGGTGTATTGATTTCTCTTAATTGTTCAATGATTCCACTGTCTTGCTTCCCAATTTCTAAACTATTATCAACCATAAAAGTCACAACATCTACTTCTTCTAGTGTTGATTTTGATACTTTAAGCATATATTCGCCTAATATATTTTTAGGTGTTTGAATGCCTGGTGTGTCTAAAAATACTATTTGACAGTCATTCTCAGTGTATACTAATTGAATTTTATTTCTAGTCGTTTGAGGCTTGTCAGATATAATAGATATTTTTTCTCCTATTATCTGGTTAAGAAGTGTTGATTTGCCAACATTTGGTCTACCTATTACAGTTACGAAACCTGATTTATACATTTTTTTCAACTCCACCACTAAGATCTTCAGGTCCAAAACTATGAGGTAAAAGATCTTCCAATTTGTATTTTCTGTAATTATCAACATCATTAGCTATTATGATTTCTGCATCTTTGCCAAATTCTCTTATCACTTGTCTACATACTCCACAGGGATATGTGAAATTAGAGTCACCAACAATAACTATCTTTTTAATCTCCCTGTGCCCATCTGATACAGCTTTTGATATGGCTGTTCTTTCAGCGCAAATAGTAGGAGAATAAGAGGCATTCTCAATATTACAACCAGTATATACACTCCCATCTGCAGTCACTAGTGCTGAACCTACTCTAAATTTTGAATATGGTACATATGCATTTTCTTTAGCTTTTAATGCTAGTTTGATTAATTCTATATCGTTCATATTATTCTCTCCTAACATATCTTATTTATATATTAATTGAAAAATTATTATTCCTACTAAAATTCCAATTATTGCTCCAAAAACGGTTTCCCTTGTAGAATGTATCTCTCCTTCTACTCTGCTTTCAGCTACTAAAAATGCTAAAACAAATGAAAGAGTTATAACAAGTAGATTATTAGTCAACACAGAAATTATGGTTGCAATCAAAAAAGCTACAGCACTATGCCCACTAACAATCCCTCCTTGAAAGTGAGTTCCCTTGTTTCTATGATATTTACTCTTAAGCCCTAAAACCACAAGTATGACAATCAATAAAGCCACAAAAGTTAAATATACTGGAGAATTCTTAATCCTTTGCAATACTATATCTTTAAATGGATTGAGTCTGTCAAAAAATAATAAATATCCGACAACAACAGAATTGATACTAGCTATAAGGACTGCACCCGCAGAAATATCTTTTATCACTCTAGCATAGGGATGGTAATCAATTGTAATCATATCAACAGTTTTCTCAATAGCAGTATTAAATAACTCAGAAACCAGCACCAGTGATATTGCAAAAATTAATATGAGAAATTCCGACTTGGTAAAATTTAGCAATAAACTTAAGATCAAAACGGTTACAGCTATAAAATAGTGTATCTTCATATTTCTTTCCATTTTTACAGTTGAAATGATCCCATTGACTGCACGATTAAAACTCTCTATAAATCTTTTTAAATCCAATTTAATCACCTTCGTCAGTTCTAAATATCCCTATTTCCTTTAGAACATTTTTTTCTTTTTGTCTCATAACTGCTTTTTCATCTTCGTTTAAATGATCATATCCTAATAAGTGAAACATACTGTGTACAGTAAGATATATTATTTCACGCAAAATACTATGTCCAAATTCATAAGCCTGTTCTACAGCTTTGTCAGTTGAAATTATAATATCTCCTAGTAAATAATGATTCGTGCTATTATCGTAGTCACCTAATGGGAATGAGAGTACATCTGTTGGCTTGTCAATATTTCTATACTCTTTATTTAATTCTTGAATCTCTTCATTGTCTACAAATGATACACTAATCTCACAGTTAGAGGGCCTGTTTTCAGCTCTAATGCAAACTTCTATGCTACGCATAATTTCCTTTTGCATATTATCATCAATATCAATTCTCATCTGCCTATTGTCGAATAGAATTCTCATAACTATTCCCCCAATTTTTTTTCATATTCAATTCTCTGATGATATACTCCCTTAAAGTAATTAGTGAATACTTCTTGAATGACTGATAAATCTTTTATTGTTAAATGAGAATCATTTAATTGATTGTCTCCTAATTTGGACTTTATAATATTTCCAATCGTTTTTGAGATAATTTCTTCCTCTATTTTATCGATACTTCTAACTGCAGCTTCAGAAGAATCCGCCAACATGACAATTGCGGTTTCCTTACTTTGTGGTTTTCTTCCCTTATATCTAAATCTTTCTTCTGGTAAGGATAATCTCTCCTCTTTAGCTTTATTATAAAAATATGCAACTAAAGTAGTTCCATGATGTTCATCGATAAATTCTACAATTTCTCTAGGTAATTTATATTCATTAGCTAATGAGATCCCATCGTCTCTATGACTTAATATGATATCTAAGCTTTGAAGAACTTTAAGTTTGTCATGTGGATTTTCAATACCAAATTGATTTTCTTTAAACATCAAGGGTCTCTTTAGCTTACCTATGTCATGATAGTAAGAGCCAACCCTGGCAAGCAATGAATTCGCACCTATTGCATCACATGCAGCTTCAGATAAATTCCCAACTAAAATGCTATGTTGGTAAGTTCCAGCAGCTTCCATTGATAATCTTTTTAGTAGTGGTTGATTAGGGTTAGAAAGTTCTATTAATCTAAACTGTGTCAAAATACCAAAAAGTTTTTCCCAAACAGGAAGTGTCCCTAGTGCAATAACTGCAGAAGCTATACCCCCTAGAAACAACTCAATTATTGCAATTCTATAACCAATTCTGCTCTCAAAACCACTTAATATAAAAAAAGTGTATATAATCGCACTAAAAATCCCTATTTGTAATCCACATAAGATTACTTTACTTCTTTGTGCAGTTTCTTTAGTAAACATTAAAGCAATGCTTATACTTAAAGCTGGAATTATGAACTGTGAAATGTTCCAATTCAATAATATGGCAAGAGTTAAATTCATAAAAATATTTGTAATTAAAGCGATTTTATATCCAAGAAGTTGAGAAATTAACACTGCTCCAAAAGAAAATGTCAATATGAACATCCTATAATCTCTCAATAGATAGTTTAAAACAATATTTAAAGTTAAAATAATAAATATTAATGCTATGTTGTTTCTTTTTAAAATTAAATTTCTGAAATTATCATAAAGTAAATATATAAAGACTCCTGTAATAATCAAAATTAGTAAAGATATGAATGTTTTGTTTATTAGGATATTATTTATATAGTTATAAGAACTACCAATAATGTTCGGACTTTTTAATCCTGCTATAATACTAAAGATGCCAATTAAATATAAAATCATCATGAATAAGTTTAATTTATAATTGGTAAAGTGCTTAACTAATTCATTTGATTTAAAAAGATATTTTCTCATAATAACCATCCTTAGCTTTGATTTTCTGCTCTCTCATATGCCTCTATAATTTTTTGAACTAAATGATGTCTTACAATATCCGCACTTGTCAAATTAACAAACTCTATCCCACTAATCCCTTTAAGAATTTTGGATACAGTTACTAATCCAGATTGTTTCCCTTTTGCTAAATCAATCTGAGTCACATCTCCAGTAATTATTGCTTTCGATCCAAAACCAAGACGAGTCAAAAACATCTTCATTTGTTCATTTGTAGTATTTTGTGCTTCATCTAATATTACATATGAAGAATTTAATGTTCTTCCTCTCATATATGCCAAAGGAGCGACTTCGATTAGTCCTTTCTCAAAAAGCTTTAAAAAATTATCAGACCCTAAAATATCAAAAAGGGCATCATAAATTGGCCTTAAATAAGGATCTACTTTTTCTTGTAAGTCTCCAGGTAAAAACCCCAGATTTTCTCCCGCCTCCACAGCAGGCCTAGTTAATATTATTCTATTTACTTCTTTGTTTTTAAATGCTTGTACAGCCATTGCCATTGCTAAATAAGTCTTACCTGTACCCGCTGGACCAATTCCAAAAACAATATCATTTCGTCTTAAAGCATCTACATATCTTTTTTGGCCTATAGTTTTTGGCATAATACTTTTGCCTTGTGCACTAATGGTTATCAAATCATTCATTAAATCTATTGATTTATAGTCATTTGTGTTCTTTAATATATTTATAGCATAGTTTATATCTTGATATGATAAAAATTTTTGTCTTTTTATCAAGTCTATTAATGCATTAATCAAATCATGAGCACGATTTATATTTTCTTTATTCCCTTGAATGATTATCTCATCATTTAGCAAATGAATGTCTACATCAAATTTGTTTTGAATCAATTCAATGTTTTGATCGAGATTCCCAAACAAATTTTTTATTATATTATGATCATCCAATGTTATGCTGATTGATTCTTTATTGCTAATCAATATTTTACCCCCTAAAAATAGCTTATATATCATATAATATCATAACAACATGTATTTTTCTATCCAATTTTAGTTTAAAAGGAATTAAGAAGAGCTTCATATGAAGCTCTTCTTAATTC
>NZ_JBSQIL010000079.1:0-8104 GCF_055108775.1 Soehngenia sp.
CAACACCATGCATTTTACTCCTCCTTTCCAAATTCACAGTTAAGATTTTGTTACTGCAAAACTATTGGTTCCTTAACCCTAGTTTTATAATATTCAAGGATAAGCTTATCCATCATTTGACTTATCAATAATGCTTCATTGGAATCAAATGAATCAGAAGCCATTATTTTATTTAGTTCTCCTCTTACTTCCTCCATCTCTTTATCCATACCCACACCTCACTAAATTTAAACACCTATAATATAGTCTATAGATTCATAAAATCACAACTTATATTTATTGGACAAAAGCCGTACAATTGCACGGCTTCAGTATTATATTATATACCATACTTTTTTATTCACCTTGAAAAAGTGCTGTAGAAAGATATCTCTCACCGGTATCAGGTAGTAAAACTACTATGGTTTTACCTTTGTTCTCAGGTCTTTTAGCAATTTCAGTTGCTGCAAAAACTGCTGCTCCCGACGATATTCCTACAAGAAGACCTTCTGTATTTGCTAGGCTTCTTGAGCCTTCAAAAGCCTCTTCATTTTTTACTTTAAATATCTCATCAATAATACCCGTGTTTAAAATATCAGGTACAAATCCAGCACCTATACCCTGTATCTTGTGGGGACCAGAATTTCCTCCTGACAGTACCGGGGAATCATTCGGCTCTACTGCTACTATTCTTATATTTGGATTTTTTTGCTTCAAAACTTCGCCAACACCTGTAATTGTTCCTCCAGTACCAACTCCACCAACAAAAATATCTACCAGACCGTCAGTATCCCTCCAAATTTCCTCAGCTGTTGTTTTCCTGTGGATCTCCGGGTTTGCAGGATTAGTAAACTGCTGTGGTATAAAAGAATGTGGAGTTTCGGCTGCAAGCTCTTCAGCCTTCCTAATGGCACCCTTCATACCTTCAGAACCTGGGGTTAACACTAATTCAGCACCTAAAGCCTTTAATAAGTTTCTCCTTTCTACACTCATTGTTTCAGGCATTGTCAATATTAATTTATAGCCTTTTGCTGCTGCTACAAAAGCAAGAGCTATTCCTGTATTTCCACTTGTACACTCAATAATTACTGAATCTTTGGTTAATATACCCTTGTCTTCGGCATCCTTTATCATGGCATATCCTATTCTATCTTTAACGCTTCCTGCTGGGTTAAAGTACTCAAGTTTGGCAATCAACCTTGCTTGGAGCTGATTGTTTACACTATAATTTGAAAGTTCCAGTAACGGTGTATTTCCGATTAAATCAGTTAAACTTTTTGCTATTTTTGACATTAATTAACCTCCATCATCTTTAAAAGTATTTATTCTATGTTATTCTTTTACCATCTATAAAACTAAAACCTTTGTTGATTTTAAGCTTTTACATCAATTTTACTTCCAACAAATTCATTAGATATTTTATCTTTAGAAACATTCTGTTTTTTTGCCTCAACTTGCATACCATCCTTCATTTGCATACTAGGACTGTTATGCATGCTCTTCATATTGCAGCTTTTTGACATACTGCCCATCCCTGCTATACTCTGCATTCCCGACATATTTAATCATCCTCTCATTTATTGTTATTTTTTCAGTACTACTAAAATGATTTAAATCTACTCATAATACTAGTGTCTTCTCCATGCATGTTACCCATGGAATTATGTATCTGAATCATACCTTCTCTTCCTAAAGGCTCCATCATTTGTGCCATAGATTCATATCCATTATCTTTCATAATCTCTATCATCTTACTGTCCGTTATCTATGTTATGCCTCATATGATCACGACCTTCATGGGAGCCGCTTCCGCCAGACATACCGTTCCCTTGTCCGCCGTGAGAATGTCCTCCTCCACAACAACCTCCTCCCCTAAACATAATGAATACAAATGCACCAACTAATATCAAATACCACCAGTTTTGCAATAAAAATTCCATATTAACACCTCATTTTAAAATTGATTTCTATTTTTTTACTAAATATATGCTTCAACGAGTATGGGGATATGCTCACTTCCTGAAATGTGAATTGAAACCGGCCACCTAAGAGGTAGGAGACATTTGCCATCTCGTTATATTAATCCTACCAAACAAATACGAAGTTCTTATGAAGATGTGTAATAAAAATAATCTTTTCAGTAAATTAATCTATTCCATTATATAAAGAGAATTCAGTTTTAGCTGAGCTCTCTTATTTTATAAGCATGTCTTTCAGCCTAGTTGCTTGTATATTTTTCTTCATACTTTGGATTATTGTTATTTGACCAGAATATTCAGTAAGTGACTCAACAAAAGACATGGTGAAAAACAACCTCCTGTTTGGTATCCTTTCATAAAGTAATCAAACAGAAGGTTGTAATATGGGAACCATATATAATCATATTTTAAATAATAACTTCACTATACACAGGAATGGAAGGAACTGAACCTCTACCTGATAACTTTTTTGATGTATGACCTGGTCTGCTAACTTAAAACAGGCCTCGCTTTTGCTACTGTGAGTATAATTGCAGCATTTACAAACACCTTCTCTAAAGCCCATAGTATGTCTTCAATATTATCTAAATTTATCCATCATACCATTTGGATAACCGCCATTTCCCATCATTGAATTATGCATTTGAACCATTCCTTCTCTACTTATGGATTGCATCATTTGTGCCATATAACCATAACCATTATCATTCATGATTTCAATCATTTTATCATAATCTTCCTGTGATAAATTATTCATGTAATCTGCCATAGCCGCATAATTACCGGTCTCCATATATCTGCCTGCATCTTTGAATCCATTGTCTCTCATGATTTTTATCATATCCTCATATATATCCTTTGAAGTATTGTCACTTATTTCATTCACAGCCGTTTTTGCATTTTCATTGAGTTCTTCAACAGTAGTTTGCAGTACATTAGCATTACTTCTATTAACACTTGAATTATTAGCTATGCCAGTCCCTACTATATCCTGCACTTTTATATCACCATTTTTCATTGCTAATATACTTGCTTTCACACTACTCACTTTCGCTACAATTTGTGGGTTACTATCAATACCACTTGCAAAAGCTACTCCTCCTATTGCACCTGCTGAAATTACTGCCGCACCTAATATAGCTATAAGTTTATTATTCATAATATTTCCTCCTAGTTTTTGTTTTTATCAGAAAAGCATTTGCGTATTGTTATGTATTTCTTATTCTTTAATTAAATTATACATTGCAAATTTGGAGGAAATGTGGAGAATACATCCTTATTAATGTTTTTATTTTTCGTTTTTAATGATTATTTTCTTTACAATATCACCAATCAAATTTGTATCATTAACTCTTGTAAACCCTGCTTTTTGGATATTTTCCACAGTACGCCTGTTGATATTTGCACCCCATAGATTTACAGTCAATGGATTAAAAACATCCATAATTAGTCCTAATACCTTCCTTTCACTTCGTACATGCTCAATCATAATTATTTTTCCATTAGGTTTACATACCCGTCTTATTTCTTTCAATCCTTTTACAGGATCAGGTACAGAGCAGAATACACAAGTTGTAAATACCATATCAAATGTATTATCAGCAAAGTCCATATTCTGTGCATCCATCTGTATCAGTTCTACTTGTTTATTAAGTTTTTTTGCCTTCTCTCTAGCTTTTGCAAGCATCTTCTCACTAAAATCAATGGCTGTTATTTCTATATCATCAGCGTAATATGGTATATTCTTTCCCGTTCCAACTCCTATTTCTAATACCTTCCCTTTTAAAACCTTAGTAGCTTCCAGTCTCCACTTTTTCATAGACATTCCTTCCATAGGCTGTTCAAGTATATCATACATCCGTGAAGCTCTATCATATCTTCTTCTAATCTTTTCGGTATCGTCCATTGTATCACCACTTTCACATTATCATAAATTTTAATATACAAAATTACTTATTCAAAAAATCCTAAAAGTTCATTCAGACTATAAACAACTAAAAAATATGTTCATAGTTAGAATAAACCGTCTCAAAATAGCTCGTTATTTTTAGATTTTGAATTTTTGAATCAATTTATTCAGCTCATCTGCCAATAATAGCTGCTCTTGTGCTGCTTTTGAAACCTCTTCTACTGCAATTGTAGTTTCATTAATGCTGTTTAAAATACCGTCCGAATTTACTGAGGTTTGCTGTGCTGTTACAGATACATTTTCGATTGCTGAACTTGTCTGCTGGATGGAACTCTGTATCAGTTGTGTTTCTATTGCAATATCAGCAGACATTTCTTTAATAAATTTAGCATCATTTTCATATTTTTGTGCATTTTCAAAGAAAATTTCGTAATCAGGATTTACGTTATTATCAATAAAACTCAGTATATCCTGAGCATTTTTAGTGAGATTATAAAATGCGGCTTGTACCTCATCAATAACTCTTTGTATATTTGACACATTTATGGCTGACTGCTCAGCAAGTTTCCGAATTTCATCTGAAACAACAGCAAAGCCCTTTCCCATTTCTCCAGCTCTGGCTGATTCTATAGCTGCATTTAAAGCAAGTAAATTTGTTCTTGATGATATATCTGCTATTGAATTTGCCATTATTTTTATATCAGTAACAACCTTTCCATCTTCAATAGCTTTTAGTATTCCTGATTGTTTTTCTCTGTACAAATCTTTAGTGACTTTTATTGCTTTTAAGCTTGTGTTCTTTATTTCTTCCGCTCTGTGTTCTATCTTTTTCGAAGTTAAATCTCCATTAGCCGCTTTGCTTGAAAGTCCACTTACATTGGAACTTATTTTTTCAATGGCTTCATTTACTTCAAGGGTTGTTGCTGTCAATTCCTCTGTTCCTTTCCATATTTCTTTTGTGGATTCATTAATATTGTCCATTTTAGTAGAAATTTCTTCAATATTAGAGCTTAATTCTTCACTTGAACTATTGAGATTTTGGGAACTAGAAATTATTGCTCCTATTAATTTTCTAGTATTTTCTCCTGCTTTATTTAATGCAAGGGCAAGTTGCCCTATTTCATCTTTAGATTCTACCTTTATTGATTCACTTAAATCCCCACTGCCAAGTGCATCTGCAAAAACCAATACTTTCTTTATTTCTTTTGATAAAGATATTGATATTAATAAACCTAATAAAATAGCTAAACCCAAACCAATTATAACTATAGAAGTCATTATAATAACTGAATTTTGAGCTATAGCATCATTGGAATTGTTAGCCTCTTCTGCTTCTTTTATATTTGAATTTGTCATATCATTCAACACTTGTGCTGTTTTTAACCAAATGTCCTCAACTTTTGTCAAATATACTTGTGCTTCTTCATAATTATCTGCTTCAACAAGTTTAAAAAAGTTATCGCGCTCCATCATAAAACTTTGATGATAATTATCAAATTCCGAAAGCATCTTTTTCTCTTCTTCATTTGAACCATGTTCTTTATAATCTGAAGCTAAGGACATCTCTTCCTTTGACAGGTTTTTAATTTCATCTATCTTTTGCTTTATAATATCTTGATCTCTTGTAATCAGAAGGGTTTGCAGATCAGTATGTATTTGCAAAAAATTTTCTTTCAATATACCCACTTTTCTTACATGCAATAAATTATCCTCATACATAGCTTTTGAATTCGAGCTCATTTTCATAATATCCAATACCGCTATTATCCCAATTGCCCCTAACATTAGTGCAATTAAAAGAAAGCCTATTATAAGTTTTTGTCCAATTTTTAAATTTTTAAATATTTTCATAAAAACCTCCCAAAATTCAACTAATAACAAGTAAAACTATTTAATTGTCTCCTTGTCTTACTTATACAATTTAGTTTATATAACATAAGAAACAATCCCAATATGCCCAGTAATTTACTTTTAATTATAAACAAATAATATGTAGATATTGTGTAATTTCCAATTCTTATGCAATTTACTTAAAAATAGATTATAAAAAATCCACTAAACAAATATCTAATCAAAAATAGATAAAAAAATAAATAAAGTCTGGTGTACCACTTTGATATACCTTTTACTGGTATATTAAAGAGGCTTACGCAGACTTCTTTTTTATGCAACAAATCAATAATTAAACGTATTATTGTTTCAAAACTGATTTTCTTCTTAAATATTCTTCTTCGCTTATCTCACCATTAGCAAATCTATTGTTCAAAATTTCTAATGCATCATTTGATTGTATATTCCTTCTATAATTTAGGTTATTGCCATTATTTGAAGAATTAAAATACAAGAATACTAAAATACCTATAATAATCAACGGAAAAAACATCATAATTATCATCTCCTTTTCAGTTAACACTGTATTGGCTTTGGTCGTAAGTATGCACTTTATTCAATTTAGTATTTTCAACCGTGCTCCTACATCAAATATTTAAACATTTGAATTAACTTAATATATAAATTGTAGTACTCAATTATGGAGGAAATATGAAGGTTTCATATTTCTTTTGGGAATAATGAATAATAGCAAACTGTTATCTATTGCAACAGAGATTGAGGGAAAATTCCTTCCAAGACTATTCGTAAAATTTAAATGATATGAGTTTCTCATATATAGTATAAAATTAATTTTTTAAAGCAAACTAACTATTGTATAAAAACAAAGGAGTGATTTTAATGGGCGTAGTAACAATGGTAAAAAATAATTATCAGGCATGTATAGATGCATGTAGTAAATGCTCACAAGCATGTTACGAATGCTTCGAGGCTTGTCTTAACGAATCTGACTTAAATGCAAGAAAAAATTGTGTAAAGATGCTTGTTGAATGTGCAAAGATGTGTGAAATGTCAACAGGTCTTATGTCTATGAATGCTCAGTTTTCAAAACAACACTGCAAGATGTGTGCTGATGTTTGTGATGCATGTGCTAAAGAATGCGAAATGTTCAAAGATGACCATTGCCAAAAATGTGCAGATGTATGCAGAATGTGTGCTGATGAATGCAGAAAAATGTCTAATATGTAATTAGTATCAAGTATATGATTTCTTTTTTTGCATGAATTAATTATACAATTAATGTGAGTTCTTAAGAACTCATCAGAGTGTCGACAAAGTCGACACTTTTTTCTTTTTAATATAAAATATTATTGGGTGATAAATTATGTTAACAAAGAGAAATCAATAATCAAGAAAACAAGTAGAATTTAATAGTTTAGAAGATCTAGTTCCAAGTGAACACTTATTAAGAAAAGTAGATAAATCAATTAGATTTGATTTTATATATGAAGAAGTTAAACATCTATACTCTGGAATTGGAATACCAAGTATAGATCCAGTAGTTTTAATAAAAATAGTGCTTATTAAGTACTTATTTGGAATTCCTTCAATGAGACAAACTATATCTGAAATACAAGTCAATATTGCTTATAGATGGTTTATTGTATACTCGATTAGCGAAGCTATTCCTCATTTCTATACTTTTAGTAAGAACTACGAGCGCCGCTTTAAACATACAGATTTGTTTTCAACAATATTTATAAAAATATTAGAAATAGCTGAAGCTGAAGGATTTATATCTCCTGAATAAATTTACATAGATTCAACTCATATTAAAGCATCTGCCAATAAGAAGAAAAATATTAAAATTAATGTTGAAGTAGAAGCCAAAAAGTATAAAGATCAATTAGATAAAGAAATTGAAGAAGATAGAAAAAAGCATAATAAGAAACCACCAAAAGGTGACTCTAAAGTGGGAACAAAAACTATAATTCAAAGCACTACAGACAAATATAGTGGAATGTTCTATAAAACTGAAAAAGAAAAATGTTTTGCTTATTTAGCCCACACTGCGTGTGATGACGCAAATTTTGTTTTAGGCTTCGAAGTGACCGCAGGAAATATACACTATAGCGTAGCTTTTGAAGATGTCTATAAGCTATATAAAGATGAAATAATAATAACAGCTATTGATTCAGGATACAAGACTCCTTATATTACAAAAATGATTTTATTAATCAGGGGTATTACCATCAATGCCATATAATCATCCTATGATTAAAGATGGCTACAAGCATAAATCTGATTCTGCTGATTGCAATAATTGTCCTAGTATCCTAAAGTGTACTAATAGCAAAAATAAAATGGTATATTGGGAATAATATTCTTAAAATAAAGGAGGATTCCA
>NZ_JBSQIL010000080.1:0-7934 GCF_055108775.1 Soehngenia sp.
CTCCACCTATATCCTACTCCCCATATAGTCTCTATATATTTTGGCTTGCTAGGATCTTCTTCTATTTTAGATCTTAATCTTCTGATATTCACATCTACTACTTTACCATCTCCAGAAAAATCCACTCCCCAAATAATATCTAGTATTTTATCTCTGTCAAATGCTTTGCCTGGATTTGTAATAAAGAGTGCAATTATGGCAAACTCAGTTCTGGTTAGCTCTATTTTTTTATTATCTTTGTAAAACTCTCTTGAAACCATATCCAGTTTAAATGGACCAAATTCTACAATATTTTGATTATCTTTATCGAAGTCTAGCCTTCTTACTAATGATTTAATTCTCAAATTTAGTTCCATTGGATTAAAAGGCTTTGTCATGTAATCGTCTGATCCATATTCTAATCCCATTATTTTGTCTGTATCTTGACTTTTGGCTGTAAGTAAAATAATACCCATTTTGGGATACATTTTTCTAAGGCTTTTTAGTACTTCAAACCCATCAATTCCTGGCAGCATTATGTCTAGAATAGCTATATCAACATGATTGTTTGCTATAGCAACCAATGCTTCTTCTCCCGATGATGTTTCTATTACATTATAACCTTCTCGAATCAAATTAATTTTTATAAACTTTCTAATTGGCTCTTCATCTTCAACAATCATTATATTGATCACTTTAAAAGCCTCCTTCATTCCTCATCCAACGTTTTTATTGTATATCCCTCAAATAATAAAATATCAATTATTTGAGGCAATACTTCAACTGTTGAGTTTTTAGCATCTGTATCGTGCATTAAAATTATAATATTTCTTTTATTTTTATGAGTCTCCATAAATCTATTAATCAGGTATTCTTTTAATGGATTCTCTTTCTCAGCATCTCCAATTACTACATTCCAATCAACAACATTATACCCCTTTTGTTTTGATAATTCCTTCATTGGTGATTTTTTCTTGCCAAAAGACCCACCCGGAAATCTTAGTAACTTTGTGTTAAATTCTTCTCCTAATATGTCTTTTAACACATTTTCTCCTCTATCTATATCTTTAAAAAAACTATCTGAATTAGCATATATCTTTTTATAATTGTGTGAATAGCCATGATTTCCAATACTATGTCCTTTATCATGAATAGTTAGTAAAACTTCTGGATTTTTTTCAGACATACTGCCTAAAACAAAAAAAGTAGCCTTAACATCATACTCATCTAAAATTTCCAATATTTTCATTGTATTTACACTAGACGGCCCATCGTCAAAAGTTAAATATGCAACTTTATCATTTTTATTGTCTATTTTTGATTCATTTGATTTTGCTGCTTCATCCAATTTTGATTCCTGTAATTTTACATTATATTCATTTATCGCAATTTTTTGAGCTTTACTAGCTAATATTTGGCTTTTCACAATCTTTTTGTCATTAATTTCTTTGTTGATTGGATTTTCATCAAAATAAAGCACTATTATTGATTGAACATCAATAGCTTGAGCAACGACTTTGTTCTTATTGTAAATAAACATAGTGCTAATGAGTACAAAAGTTATTAAAATTGTAAAAATAAAAACAGCTCTTAATGATTTTTTCATAAAAACCCCTCCGTTAGGTGTATTATACACATAAACGGTCGATATTTTGTTACAAAAGTGTAACAACTTTAGCATTATTGAATAGCAATTGACTAATCATATTATTAATACTTTTATTAACTAATATTTTGAAGCATCTAACACAATAGTTGATGGAATAATTTTTAATATGTATTTATTTAGAAACACTAATATTATATAATATTAATGTCTTAAATTAAACTAAAATCTAGAGGTGAACGATGGTAATAATTTTTGTATTTTTGAGCATTTTCATAATTCAATTTGTCATTGCATTAGAAATGAACTTTATTGGTCCATTAGCACCATTTTTATCAAATTATTTTGGAATTAAAGGTTCTCAAGTAATTCTTCTAAATTTAGGATATTCTATATCTGGTATTTTTGTCCCATTCATTGGATATTTATCTGATATATATGGAAAAAAGAAATTTATGATCATTGGATTGTTATCTTTTATATTAGGCTGTTTTGGATGTGCATATTCGTTGGAAGCAATTTATTTTAGTGTTAGTAGAATTCTTATAGGTTTGTCATACTTTACACTAATGAGTACTATGCTTTCCTATTTGTCAGATTTTATTGATTACTCTAATAGAGCAAAAGCTAATGGAGTTATGAGATTTTCCTTTTCACTAGCAATCCTTTTAAGTCCAATTTATGCTAGCTATATTGTTGATAAATTTGGCAATCTAAAATATATCTATCTTCCTTTAGCAATAACTGCCTTCATCCCAATTTTTATATTGCTTTTTTTACCTGAATCTTCAAAAAATAATTTATCGATTTTAAATACCAAAAATATAATTAAAGTTGCAACTACAAAAAATAGCAAAATTATACTTTTTTCACTATTCCTGATAATAAGCATTCCAACACTTTTATATAACTATCTCGGGCTTCATTTAACAACCAATTTCAATTTCTTACAATCAGAAGTTGGTAGATTTTATTCATTTATAGCTGTTGGTACAATAATTGGCGTTGTAACATCTGCTATTTTTTCAGCTAAAATTGGTAACTTAAAGTATTCAAAAGTTTTCTTTTTTGTTTTATTAATCGCCTTAATCCCTATAGGTTTTACTCAAAATATTTATTTATTGATGATATCATCTTTTCTCTTTGCTATTGGATTAGATGGAGGATTCAGTGCATATCAAACATATATAACTGAAATTGAAAAAGATATGCGCGGAACATTTGTAAGCTTAATTTATACTGTAAATGCATTAACTATAACTTTTTATTCTTTGATTGGTCCTAAAATATATGAAGCAGGTGGAATTAAATTAATTATTATTCTCAGCTTAATATTTATGATAATAAGCATTTTGTTAATGAGTAATTTAAATGATATTAGACAAGATTAATAGTTAACTATTAATCTTGTCTAATATTGATTTTGCTGCTCCAATTATTCCTGAATCATTTAAATATTTAGCAGGGAGTATTCTTATTGATGGATCATCATTCACATTTTTTAGATAATGGTTAATCATGTTATCCCACCAGACATCCTTTGAAAGTATGACTCCTCCTCCTATGACTATTGCTTCTGGATCTAGTATATTCTTTAGACTTATAAGAAACCATCCTAAATCGTTAGCAAATTTATCTATTACACCTTTTGCAATTTCATCATTATAATAATTAGCAAATATCTCTTCACCGGTTAGTTTTATCCCTGTTTTTTTTTCATAAAAATATTCAACAGCCGTCCCTGAAATATATCTTTCAACACAACCATATTGCCCACAGTTGCATCTAACCCCGTTTGGATATAATATTGCATGTCCTAGCTCTGCTCCTTGATAGTGTGAACCTCTTAGAAGATTGTTATTAACAATAATTCCTCCACCTAGACCAGTGCCTAAAGTTATCATTACAAAACTATCAAAATCTTTTCCTGCTCCTACCCATCCCTCACAAATTGCTGCAGCATTAGCATCATTCTCAACTTGTATAGGATAATCAAATCTTTTTCCAAGTTCGTTTTTTATTTTTGTACCTGACCATCCAATTACATTCCCAGATATAGTTAAAACTTCCCCTTTATCACTATCGATAAATCCAGGTGAACCAATCCCTATGCCCTTTATCTCATATTCACTTGTCAGTTTATTTATAAGCATAGCTATTTTATCCAGTATTTCAATTCTATTTCCAGTTTTACTGGTTGATGTGCTTTCTTTTTTTATAATGTTTCCGTATTCATCAACAATCCCTGCATTTATTTTGGTACCTCCTAAGTCTATTCCAATTACATATTCCATCATTTTACCTCCTGAATAATCTCTTCTATTTTCTCATTTATTTCATTAATTCTTTCATCAATTAAATATCTTGATATTTCATGGTTATTAAGATTATACTTTTCTTTAATATATATAATTCTATGCAATTTTATATCAATTTCCTTCTCGGTTATCTTTTCTTGATCAGTAGCTAATTTTATATATTCTATAATATCTTTTATTTCACTATTGTCATGGCAGATAAGTGCAATATCACCTCCTGCAATAAAAAATTGTAAAATCGCATCTTCTAAATTATATTCTTCAGTAATAGCTCCCATTGTCATGTCATCCGATAATATTATTCCTTCAAAATTTAATTTAACTCTAAGCAAATCACTTATTATTTCTCTCGATAAAGAACTCGGTTTATCACTTAACTCAGGCAAGAGTAAATGACCAACCATAATTGCATCTAACCCACTGTTAATGTTATAAATAAATGGCTTTAGTTCCATTTCTTCTAGTTCATATAAACTCTTATTTATAACTGGCAACTCATAATGAGAGTCCTTTATAGTATCGCCATGGCCCGGGAAATGCTTTCCTACAGAAATCACTCCTTGTTCAGTAATCCCTTTATAAACCTCTTGTCCTAAAATACTTACAACTTCAGGATTGTTTCCAAATGATCTGTCTCCAATAACTAGATTTTTGGGATTTGAATTAATGTCTAAAACAGGAGCAAAATTCATATTAAGACCAAAAGTTTTTAATTTATCTCCTAATACTCTTCCAACTTCATACGATAATTTAATATCATTATATTCCCCAATGGCCCTCATAGAAGGTATACTTTCGTAAAAAACATTTAGTCTCTCTACCCTGCCTCCCTCTTCATCAATACTTAGGAAAAGAGGAATTTTATCTGCATTTATAGACTTGATATCATTTATAAGATTTATGAATTGTTCTTTTGATTCAATGTTTCTATTAAAGAAAATAATCCCTGCAAAACTGTATTCTTTCAATAAATCTCTTTCATTTTGATTAAGGTCTAATCCATCAAGCCCTATAATAAGTAATTGGCTTATTTTTTCATCAATAGTCATTTTTGAAATTTGAGAATCTATCTTATCATTTAAATCAACAATTTCATCATCCTGACTTTCATTTTCAGAAAAAATATCTTCTCTTTCCATGGGCTTATCTATTGAAATTGTGCAAGAAGTAAGCAATAATATTATAAAATTTATTGCGATAAATTTAATTGTTTTTCCCATATCCTATTCCCCATTTAATTATTCAAACCCTATAAATTCCCGTAATAAAGAATTAGGTGGAATCATCTTTGTGTCAGTAATTGGAACAAAATAATCTAGAAATTTAATTAACTTTTTTACTTCACTATAATAAACACTTGAACTATCGATTTTATATAATAATGGCAGCACATAATTTTTTAATAAAGCTAGTTCATATACTAGTGCAGAATTAAACATGATGTCCGCATTCTCTTGAAAAGGAAATATAAATTTCTCTTCTCCGTGTCTTACTCCTTTCCATAAATCAAATGTTCTGAGTGGATCATTGCCTCTGAACTTAATATCACGTACCATTCTCCTAATTAATCTCGTATCAGTAGTTGATATTCTATTATGGTTGTCTATATTTAGCTGAGTTAAAGCCGAAATATATATCTTAAATTTGTTCTTTTCTGGTATTTCATTTGCAATTCTTGGATTTAAAGCATGTATGCCTTCAATTATGATTGGGTGCTCTCTATCAACTTTTATATAATTGCCACTCTTCTCGCTCTTGCCTGTTATAAAGTTGAATAAAGGTAGCTCAATAGTTTCTCCTTCCAATAGACATATTAAGTCCTCATTAAGCCTCTCTAAATTCAAAGCTCTTATTGATTCGAAATCTGGTTTACCATCACTGCCAATTGGGGTTTTATCTCTGTCTAAAAAATAATCATCCATAGATATAGCTACTGGTCTTTTACCATTAACTCTTAATTGAGTTGATAGTCTTTTGGAAAAAGTTGTTTTCCCAGATGACGATGGTCCTGAAATAAGAATAATTGTAATATCTTTATCGTTGCAAATAGAGTCAGCAATTTGTGCTATTCTCTTTTCATGTAAGGCTTCAGAAATTTGTATGATCTCCTGAATATTTCCTTTTAAAATCTCTGAATTTAAGGCTCCCAAATTTGATAAACTTAATATTTCAAGCCAATCATTTGATTCTTCAAATATCTTAGCTAATTTTTTTTGGTCTTCAAATAGACTAATATCGAATCTGTTCCTTCTATTAGGAAATAGAATTAGAACTCCAGGATAGTAATATTTTAATCTGAATTCACTGATATACCCAGTTGAAGGTGCTAAATATCCATGAAAAAAATCAATAAATTCGCCAATATTATATAATTTTATTTTAGCCTTATTTATAGAACGAAACAACATAACTTTGTCTACTTGATTAGTTTCTTCAAATATCTTGATTGCTTCATTTCTGTCATATTCTTTTCGTTCGATTTTTAAATCCATAGAAATTATTTCTTTCATTTTTTCTTCTATCATTTGCATATCTTTAAAAGATATCTTTTTCCCATTACTAAATTCAAAATATAATCCTGGGCCTAGAAAATGATGTATAATAGCATCGTTATCTGGGAAAAGATGTTTACACGCTAATATAAAACATGCAGATATTGTCTTTGTATAAATTCTGTACCCATCTACATCGCGAAGATCTAAAAATTCGATAGTATCATCTTGTTTAGCTGATTTAAATAATGGATAAACTTCGTTATTTATCCTCGCTCCTAAATATTTTTTGTATTCTTCTTTATAAACTTTCTTACTTATGTCATATAAAGTATCATCATCATTAGCTTCTAATAATCCATATCCTAAAACATGTACCTTCATATATTTATTCATCTCCAATAAATAAGTCTTTAGTTATCCTGTTAAAAATATCCGGATCAGGTGCAGTAAAACACCTACCATTCAAGTACGATAAATCACCATCCAAACCATCAAATTTCAATTTATAAGCATGAAGCAATTGGTAATTTAATCCATATCTTTTTTCAAAATATTGATTAATAGATTTATTCCCATATTTTCTATCCCCGATTATAGGGTATCCTAAATCAGAGAGCTGAGCTCTTATTTGATGTGATCTTCCAGTAATTAAATTAACTTCTAAAATAGAAAAATCATCGCTAGTTTTTAAAACTTTAAAGATAGTTTCTATTTTTTTTGAACCTTCAATATAATCATCATAGATTTTTGATTTGTTTTTTTCTTCATTTTTAAACAAGTAGCTAGATTTTACAAAATCGTTCTTTACCCTCCCAGAAACAATCGTTTTATAGTATTTGGTTATTTTTTTCTCTTTTATTGCAAAATTGATAGATTTTAAAGTTTTGTAGTTTTTTGCACTTATAATTAACCCGGTTGTATTTCTATCAAGTCTGTTGCAAATACTAGGAGTGAAAGTTTTTTCAATCCTAGGAACATATTCTTTCTTATAAATTAAATAGGATAGAATATCATCAACAACATTTTCTTCATATTTTTCAGATGAACTATGCGATAATTTACCCGCAGGTTTATTTATTAACAAAATATTTTCATCCTCGTAACAAATATCAATTTTGAAAGATTTTAATGCTTTTTCTTCATCTTTTGTTAATTTATTTATTAAATCATCTGAAAGATATATTTGGATCTTATCTCCAGTATAAATTACTAGCTCTGGACTTGCTTTTTTGTTGTTAACTTTTATGTTTTTTTTCCTTATCATTTTATAAATAAAGCTAAGTGAAGCTTCAGAAAAATATTTTTTTAAAAATCTATCTAGTCTTTGTTCATTTTCATTATTTCCAACTATAATTTCTTTCAAACTAACATCACCTTTTTAAATATATTATGCTATAATTATACTATAAAAGCTTAATTTACTATAAACAAATTTCCAGGTAGTGTAAAAAAAGATATGAAAACAGAAAAATACTTTTGATATGTTTTTAAATAAGATTTGACTAAATTATATACTAAAAAAGGGCATAAGTATAG
>NZ_JBSQIL010000081.1:0-7205 GCF_055108775.1 Soehngenia sp.
GTTCTTTTTTAGCATGATGAAGAATATGGATTTGAATAAATCCTAAGAAAAATTTTCTTAAAATTTGCTCTTGCATAATATATCACTCCTAAGTATAAATTAAATATCGGATGACGATATAAACTTCTGATATCATTATATCACTGAGTTGTTTTAAATTCAAGTACTATAGATATACTAAGTTAAGATTGAAAGGAGGCTTAATTATGAGATTCAATGAAAATATTAAAAATGAAAAGAGAGTTGGCTGGGGAAGTTTTTTAAAGGATGTATTTATTTGTTCTTTAGGCGCATATGGAGGCCCAGAAGCTCATTACAGTGTATTTACAGATCAAATGGTAATAAAGAAAAAGTATTTAAAGGAAGAAGAATTAGTTGAGTTAATTGCTTTATGCAGTATCCTTCCAGGACCTAGTAGTACACAAACCATTGTAGCTATAGGTTATAAAGTTGGGGGACCATTTTTAGCATTTTTAACAATGTTAGTTTGGGCACTCCCAGTAATTACAGTGATGACCTTGCTTTCATTCATATATCAATTTTTGAATAGCAAAAATATATCTGAAGCTGGACTCCGTTATATTGGTCCAATGGCTGTAGGGTTTATTGTGGTAGCAGCATATAGAATTGGTGTAAAAGTTGTAACAGATAAGATTACCATAGGATTATTCCTTCTTGGTGCTATAACAACTTATTTTATTCGTGAGGCTTGGGTTTTCCCCCTGGTTTTAATTATTGGTGGTGTCGTTAGTATTATAACTTCTAAAGAAAAAAATCTTTGGAATAGAGTTAAAATAAATCCCCCTTGGATCTATATAATTGCTTTTATTGTTATAACATTTGGTAGTATTGTCCTTACATTATTATGGGATAACAAAATAGTTCACTTGTTTGAAAGTTTTTATCGTTATGGTTATTTAGTTTTTGGTGGAGGGCAGGTAGTGGTTCCTGTTATGCATAGTGACCTTGTACAAGTGAATCAATATATGACAAACGAAGAATTTCTAACTGGTTATGGTCTTGTTCAAGGATTACCTGGTCCAATGTTTAGCTTTAGCGCTTATGCAGGAGGTATGGCAGCACGTGGAGGAAGTGTATTAAATCAAGTTTTAGGAGCTTTAGCAGGAGGAATAGGAATATTTTTACCAGGACTTCTTTTAATCTACTTTATTTATCCAATATGGGAGAATCTTAAAGAGATAAAAGGGATAAAAGTATCATTAAAAGGAATAAATGCTGTTGCTGGTGGATTAATTGCAGTAGCTGCCGTAATTTTAATGCAAAAAAGTGGATTAGTAATTGATAATATTATTGTCACACTAATTACAATGGGGCTATTAATATCTAAAAAAATACCAGCACCAATTATAGTAGTTTTATCTATAGTTGCAGGATTTATTATATAAATTCCGTATATTAAGAATTTAAAGTCATTACAGCAAATGTTGTAATGACTTTTGGCTATTTTTAGCAGAAATTAAGAGAAATTATGTAATGTTATGATATAATATTATGGAGTTTAGATATAATTTATAATTAAACAGGAGTATAGTATGTATAAAATTTTGATTGTTGAAGATGATACGATAATTGCAAAATCAATAAAAAACAGCTTGGATCAATGGAGTTATGAAACAGAAGTTGTTGTTGATTTTAAGGATGTTATCGCTCAATTTATAGAGTTTGATCCACAACTTGTGTTATTAGATATTTCCCTACCTTTTTTCAATGGCTACCATTGGTGTAGTGAAATTCGTAAAATATCAAGTGTACCTATAATTTTTATTTCCTCTATGTCTGATAATATGAATGTTATCATGGCAGTAAATATGGGAGGGGATGACTTTATCTCAAAACCTTTTGATTTAAATATTCTTGTAGCAAAGGTTCAGGCACTTATTAGAAGGACTTATTCTTTTGGTGGAAAAATGGATATCATAGAACACAAAGGAGTTGTTTTAAATCTTAGCAGTACAAGTCTTGAATATAACAATAATAAAATTGAGCTTACAAAAAATGAATTTAAAATACTTCAGATTTTATTTGAAAACGTTGGTAAAGCTATTTCTAGAGAGGACATAATGACGAGACTTTGGGAAAGTGATAGTTATATAGATGATAATACGCTAACTGTTAATGTTACTAGACTTAGAAAAAAGCTATCAGATGCTGATATTTTAGATTTTGTTAAAACCAAAAAAGGTATTGGATATATGGTGGAATAGGATGAATATTATATTAGGTTATATTAAAGATCATATAAAAGCACTAATAATCAACTTTATTTTCATTACTATCTTTTTAGTCGTTTTCTATTTATATTCATTACCCTTTGAAACAATCTTCTATGGATTTCTTTTATCAGCTGTTGTAGGAGCCTTTTTTATTGGTTTTGATTTTAATAACTATTATAAAAAGCATAAGGGACTAACTTATATAGAAAAACATATTAATATAGGAATCGATAATATGCCTTTAGCTGATAGTTTAATAGAAGCTGATTACCAAAATATTTTAAAAAAACTTTATGAGCAAAGTACAGAACTCATCTCAAAAACAGATATTAAACAAAGTGAGATGATTGATTATTATACACTTTGGGCTCATCAAATAAAAACACCAATAGCTGCAATGAGACTGCTTCTTCAAAGTGATAAAAAAGAAGAAAATAAAGAATTATTGGAACAAACCTTTAAGATTGAACAATACGTAGAAATGGTGCTTAGTTACTTAAAAATAGATGGATCTTATTCTGATTTGGTATTTCAACATTATAAATTATTAAATATAATAAGGCAAAGTGTTAGAAAATATGCTCATATGTTTATAAGAAAAAATATATCACTTGAGTTAATTGAGATGGATTGTACAGTACTCACCGATGAAAAGTGGCTTTCATTTGTAATTGAACAGATACTTTCTAACTCTTTAAAATATACAAGAAGCGGCAAAATATCAATTCGTATGCATGAAACCAAAGAAAAAGTTCTTATAATTGAGGATACAGGAATAGGTATAGCTGAAGAAGATTTACCTAGAGTATTTGAAAAAGGATTTACTGGATACAACGGACGTATGGATAAAAAGGCAACTGGAATAGGTCTTTATCTTTGTAAAAAGATTTTAGATAAACTATCTCATAAAATAACCATCAAATCTAATGTAAATGAGGGAACTACTGTGGAGATAGATCTTTCATCTATAAATACAATAATTGAGTAGAGGAGAATTAAAATGAGTAAATATGAAAATGCGCTGAAACTTATGGAGGAACGTTGCGGAAATCAAAATAAGAGCTAAGTTTAAAAAAGTTTTGATTGTGACGAAGATAGTCCTAGCTCAATAGTTCTGCGTATTACTTTAACTGAGGGTACTATTATAGACAACGAAAATAAATATGGTGAAAGTCAGTATGAAATTGATTTTATCAATAAAACTGCAATGTTATCTTGTATTCTTAAATAATCATTTAAGAATTAAATAACTATTTATTATTATTTTTCTTTTTCATTTTTAGGAGTTGCAGAAACTTTCAAACTTCGTTATTGTTTAAAACATTAACTGAATCCGATAGCTTATTCAGCTTATTTGTCTCCACTTTTGGATTAGTATAAGATAATATTTCTTCATTTGAAAGTTTATCATCAATTTTTATATAATCTAAATCTTTAGTAAGAGCAGATATCATGCCTTCACTTCTAGATTCAGACACATGAGTTTTTACTATATGTGATAATACACCTACAAATTTTCCATTTTCATCTTTCATAAACATTACCTCCTTAAGTTTAAATTTATTATATGCATTAATGGACATTTAATCCGTAGAAAATGAAGTGGAAAGTTTTACTTATTTTTATAAAAACAAGCTAGAAATTTTAAATTATTGAAAATCTTTAAAGGTACATCTCCATCAATTTTTAGAATATGGCGTTATCCCATTTTTATATAGGTTATCTACTAACTTGATCAAATCTTCTTCCGGTAAATCCTTTCCTTGTTGGAGCCAAAGGCGAAATAAGGAAAGTGATGTTGATATATAAAACTCAATCAAGTATGGTGTTAAGAAATTATATTCTGGTAAGTTTGAAGCTAATCTATCAAATGGAATTTCTTTTTTCAAGCGTGCTAAAAAACGAACACTTCCATAATCACCCAAAAGAGCCTTAAGAGTTGAGATATGATCACTTTTTTCTAAACAATGAAGTGCATCTTGTATAGGATCTGTAGAGGGTTCCTTATTAACTAATTCCTCTTTTATGTAGCTCAATAAATCATTTTCAACAAAGTCTAATAGTTCGTAAATATCAGAGAAGTATTGATAAAATGTGCTACGGTTATATCCTGCCTTGCTTGTAATATCCTTAATAGATATTTTTTCGATAGGCTTTTGACTATATAACTCACAAAAAACATCTATAAAGGTTTGTCTTGTTTTTTCTGTAATTTCGGGTTGCTTTTTCATTTTATCCTCCTTTAGCAAAAATCATCCAACAAATAATAAAAATCTGATGGTTGATAAAGCCATAATAAAGATTTACAATCCTATTATACAACGCGTTGTCTGATAGTCAATAGAGAATATTATGAATAAGTAGGAGTGGTTTTTATGTCAGTAAAACAAGATAAAATTTTAATTTTTGGTGCAGGTGTTATAGGGAGCATATACGCAATGAAATTCATTGAAGCAGGGCTTGATGTTACAATTTTTGCACGCTCAAATAGATTTAAAGCATTAAACGAAAATGGTCTACAATATAGTGAAAAGGGTACGGTTAAATCTATAAAAGTAAATGTTATTGATAAGCTTGAGAATGATGATGTATATGATTTTATTTTCGTTACAGTTCATTACGATCAATCCGAATCAGCTTTATTAGCACTAAAAGACAATCAAAGCAAAAATATAGTTATGATGACAAATACTTCGATGGGGTTTTCGACCTGGCAAAATATTGTTGGAGATAAGATTTTACCAGCCTTTCCTGGTTTTGGCGGACAGATTAAAGATGGAATACTGTATGCTCGATTTGTACCAAAGTTTCTAATAGCTAATATGTTCGGAGAAATTAGTGGTTTAGAGACAGAACGTGTAGAAAACCTATCAAAAATATTTAAAACAGCAAAATTTCCCTACACAATTAATAAGGATATGAAAGCCTATCTAATAACACACTCAATATCAGATATTGCACTTTTGGGCAGTTTATATTTTGAAAATAATATAAGTGATGAAAAAACGGCCAGAACCAGAAAAACAGCACACAAAATAACAATCACTTTAAAAACGTATTTAAGGGCAATACAAAAAGCTGGCGTTGATATTAATCCACCTATATTTAAAATTATACTTAAATGTCCAAATTTTGTTCTGGATTTTTTCTTTATGATATGGCTAAGAAGTAAAATTGTCAAGGATATGATGATACCAGATTATGCGAATAATGCAACCAACGAAGTTGTGAAGCTTAAGAATGATTTATTAAAATTTTTAAGTCAAAAGGGTGTCACAATATAAGTATGAATAAAGGATAATAATAAAAGCAATGGAGGAGGTTCTCCTTCTTTTTTGTTTTAAGAAGAATACACAACTAATTCATATCTCATTACTTGCTACAAATATAAAAAGAAAGTATAATTATTGATAATATCAACTAATTTGGAGGCGGGTATGAATAAGGAAGAAATAATTAGAAAAGAGGTAAGATTAATAGTGAGAGAATTAGGTTTACTTAATCGCAATTGCTTAAATTCTGACATGACACTTGCTCAAGCTCACATATTAAACTACCTAAAACTAAATGGAAAAACTCCTTTTAATGAATTATTAATAAATTTGGGTATTGATAAAGCTTCACTAAGTAGAATAATTAATAATTTAGAAACTAAAAATTATTTAGAACTGAAAAAGTCCGAAACTGATAAAAGAATGAAAGATATTTGTATTCTTCCATTAGGGATGGCAGCTATAAATGATGGAGATTATAAAGCAAATAAATTTATTAATGAAATTCTAAACTTAGGAGATAGTGAGGATACAGAAGATATTATTAGAGCCTTTAGAACATTTCGCATTCTTGCATTAAAAAATAATCTTAAAAAGAATGATTCAAGAATATTAATAGAAAGAATCTCAGAAAATTATATGGCAGAAGCAATTAAATTAGCAACAGAGGTATTTACTAATGAGCAAAGCATTCCAGCAGAATTGGTTCCAGTTAATGATAACTTAAAACCAGTTTGGTGGTGTGCAAGAGTGGGAGAAGATATTATTGGAGTAACAGCATCTTGGAAAGAAAAAGATAAATGGCATTGGGGAAGATTTGCTGTTGATAAAAGATTAAGAGGTATAGGCATCGGCCAGAAGCTAGCTATGTTTTCATTAAAAGAAATTTTTAATTCTTATACTGAAGAAATCTATATTGAAGCAAGAGATGCTACTGTAAATATGTTAATGAAATATGGATGTAAAATCATTGGAGAAGCAGAAGCTTTTTATGATGAGCCTGTAACTCCAATAACATTAAACAAGAGTGATTTTATGAAGAGATGTAACTAGAGTTAATATCAAGTATGTCAGAAAAAATATAACTAAAAAGAGGTATAAATTTATGATAAAACCAATAGTAAAAGATGTATTGTTTCTAGGACAAAAATCAGAAGAGGCAACTAAAAATGATATAGCAGTAATTGATGATTTAATAGATACATTAAGAGCAAACTTAGAAAATTGTGTTGGATTGGCTGGTAATATGATTGGAGTGAAAAAGCGTATATTGGTATTTACTGCAGGAAAACTTATTGTGCCTATGATAAATCCAGTTATATTAAAGAAAGATAATCCTTATGAAACAGAAGAGAGTTGCTTGTCTTTAATTGGCTTTAGAAAAACAAAGAGGTATGAGACTATAGAGGTGGAATATCTTGATAGAAGTTTTAAGAAGCAAAAGCAAGTGTTTACTGGATTTGTAGCACAAATAATTCAACATGAAATGGATCATTTTGAAGGTATAATAATTTAATTAAGTAATTAAAAAAACTGTGTTGGTTTTGTTGCTACAATCTCAAAGGACATTTTAGAAGAAGATAATCCTGCAAACTTATTTGAAGTTGCTGATAGAAAACAAAACATAGAAAATTTAACCCTTGACTTTCTAATCAGGATTGTTAAGGGTTTTATTTATCTCTAAGAATAATCAATGTAG
>NZ_JBSQIL010000082.1:0-7038 GCF_055108775.1 Soehngenia sp.
TGTTGAAGATATACAGGGTTATTGTGCACACGATTTCTCTCCAAGAGATATATTTGACTTATTTAATGTTAGAAATGTTTCCTTTAAAGATGAGAAGCAGGTCAACGAGGTACTGCAACTTGTTATAGAACTTGCAAACAACACAAGGATTTGGGAGAATAACGGGCATACACCAAATGAGATATTTAAAAAGTATGAGAAGCCACATTTAAGGTCACTTTATGATAAACCATTTAAGTTTGGTGAGAGTGTTAAAAAAGAAAAGGTTGGTAGAAATGAGCCATGCCCTTGTGGAAGTGGGAAGAAATATAAGAAGTGCTGTTTGGGTAAGGATGGGATGTAATTATGCAAGAGGAAAAAATTATCAGATTTTTTTAGGGTAGTAATAGCAACTGCACCTGCACTGACAATCACTAGAGAGTTGCCAAAGCGATTAAAGAAATGAGTATTTACTTTAAAACTAACTTTATCTTAAAAAACCACTTGAGGCAATTATAAATAAGCTACATTTGTAAGCTTTAATTAAACGTATTCTTTCATCAGTTATATCTCCTTACTTCAAAGAAATTATCAAAAATAATCAAAACGGAGATAACATGAAATGATATATTAGTTGGGATAGTGTTGGTGTGTTCAATAGGTAAACATCCAAGTAAATTACTTGGATGTTTTTTAGATGAATTTCCATTGCTTTAAGAAACCTATGAAGTAATGATAAATTGAATGTAATTATCATAGATTGCTATTATCAGCCGTATGTATTAAGAGTAGATTTTATATTTATAAATAGAAAACATAAAAGATGTATTAAAATATTTCTCATAAAAAATGCATATAATAAAATAAGAGAGATTTTAGAAGCAAATAATAACGGACCTATTATGAGATTATTTTCATTAATTACAGAATTTTAGATTAAATTGATGAAATATATTTAAATTACTGATTAGTAGTTTTAAGAATGGAGTTGTTACATTGGTAAGAAGATATAGTGAAGAAAAGATAGCATTAGTAGTTGACAATAAGGTCTTTATAAAATTGCATATTGAAATTGTTTTAGCGGATTAGCGTACATTGAGCATTGAGAAAAAGATGAATATTAGTGTAAAGGAGACAATGATAAGGGAAGCACATATCTCAAATTATAGGAGGCTTTGAATGGGAAAACAAGATTCACATCATGTAGTACCAAATAAATATGGCAACAGGGATGTTAAAAGAAGTGTTCACAGAAAGCCAGTTAACATGCCGACACAAAAGCACAAGGGATTATATTAGTAAGAGAGATGATCTGATGTAATGCTATTTAGATAGTACTTAAAAAAGCTATTGAAGTAAAGGCTTTTATGAGATTATTTTTACTATTAATTCTATAACAAAAATTTCGAGGAGTAATTTTTGATATATATATAGGAACTCATTTTTAATTAATACCAATAGGGGAAAGGTAACATAGAATAAATAGGGCACAAAATAGATAAAATGAAAAACGTTGATTTATTTTAATTAATAAGTTGGAAGTTCTATATATTTAATATATTATAAAAAATACGATATAATAAATACATAAGTATAAAAATAAATATGGTAATTATGTTCTTAATAATGATTATTCATTTTACTTGAATTTAAAATTGTAAGCGGGTGATAAATTTGTTAGAAGGAAAAACGGTGTTAATTACTGGAGGAACTGGTTCGTTTGGAAAAAAATTTACAGAGATTTTATTGGAGAGATATGACGTTAAAAAAATTATAATTTATTCTAGAGATGAATATAAGCAAGATATGATGAGAAATGAATTTGCATATAGATATCCAGATTTAATTTCAAAATTAAGGTTTTTTATCGGCGATGTTCGGGATAAAGATAGGATGTACCGTGCCTTTAAAGATGTAGATTATGTAATTCATGCAGCAGCTATGAAACAAGTTCCTACATGCGAATATAATCCATTTGAAGCTATAAAAACAAATATTCACGGAGCACAGAATATAGTCGATGTAGCATTAGATTGTGATGTAAAAAAAGTTGTTGCCTTATCAACAGATAAAGCAGTTAATCCTATTAATTTGTATGGAGCAACAAAGTTGGTTTCAGACAAATTATTTGTCTCAGCAAACTCATATCGTGGAGGAGAAGGTACTGTATTTTCTGTTGTCAGGTATGGCAATGTTTCAGGGAGTAGAGGATCTGTAATCCCTTTCTTCAGAGAACTACTTAATAACGGAGCTACAGAACTACCAATTACAGACCCAAGAATGACAAGATTCTGGATGACTCTTGACGATGCAGCTGATTTAGTCATAAAAGCTTTAGAAGAATCTAAAGGTGGAGAAACATATGTATTTAAAAATCCTTCTTATAAGATCACTGATATTGCTGCTGCTATGAATCCAGGGGGCAAGATTAAAATTGTTGGGATCAGAGAAGGCGAAAAACTTCATGAGGTTATGATAACTAGTGATGATTCTAGGAGCACATACGATTACGGTGATCACTATATAATTTATCCAAATTACATTTGGTGGTCAAAGGATCATTACTTTAAAGAAGGAGGCACTTTAATAGAAGAAGGCTGGGAATATAATTCAGGGACAAATTCTGATTGGTTAGATGTAGAAACTTTAAGAAAAAAGATAGAAGAGCTAGGTTTGTAAATTGGAGGAATTATTGTGGATAAACTTGCTATATTTGGTGGTAAACCAATAAGAGATACCTATTTGCCATACGGTAAACAAACTGTAGATGAATCAGATATTCAGGCAGTTGTTAATGTATTAAAAAGTGATTATTTAACTACGGGACCTTTTGTAAAAGAATTTGAAGAATTAGTAGCTGACTATGTAGGCGCTAAATATGCTGTTGCAGTTTCAAACGGTACTGCTGCTCTTCATATGGCTTGTTTTGCAGCCGGAATAAAGGAAGGCGACGAAGTCATAGTTAGTCCGATGACATTTGCTGCATCAGCTAATGCCGTACTTTACTGTGGTGGAACTCCAGTTTTTGTAGACATTGATTCAATGACTTATAATATTGATCCGTATAAAATTGAAGAAAAAATCACTTATAAGACTAAAGCAATTATTCCAGTAGATTTTTCGGGCCAATCAGTTGACATGGATAGAATTAAAGAAATTGCTGATAAACACGATTTAATCATAATAGAAGATGCTGCTCACGCATTAGGTAGCGAATATAAAGGAAGAAAAGTTGGGGGTCAGGCAGACATGGTTGAATTCAGCTTTCATCCAGTAAAACCTATAACTACTGGTGAAGGTGGAATTGTAACTACAAATAGTGAATATTTATACAATAAGATGATGATTTTTAGAACCCACGGAATCACAAGAGATAAAGAGAGATTTAATGATAATCATGGGCCATGGTATTATGAGCAACAATATCTTGGATACAATTATCGATTGACAGATATTCAAAGTGCACTTGGAATAAGTCAAATGAGTAAAATTGACGATTTTTTAGCTCGACGAAGAGAAATTGTTAAAATATATAATGATGCATTCAAGGATATAAAAGAAATTGTGACTCCATTTGAGGCTGAGTTTTCTAATTCAGGCTGGCACATTTATGTGATTAAAGTTAAGCCTGAGTTGTTAACTGTAACTCGGAAAGAAATCTTTGAAGCTTTACAAGCGGAGAATATTGGTGTTAACGTTCATTACCTTCCTGTTTATCTTCATCCTTATTACAGAGACTTAGGATATGTAAAGGGTATATGTCCTAATGCAGAAGAACTGTACGAAAACATGATAACTTTGCCCCTGTTTCCAAGTATGTCTAATGCAGATGTGTATGATGTTGTGGCAGCCGTGAAAAAAGTAATTGATTATTATCGAAAGTAGGGAAGAATATGAAAATAGGCGCAATTATTCAGGCAAGAATGGGTTCAACTAGACTCCCTGAAAAGGTTATGAAAAATATACAAGGTAAAACTGTATTAGAACATGTTATAGAAAGAGTTAAGCAGTCTAAATTAATTGATGAAATAATAATTGCGACAACAACTAATGAAAGAGACACAGTAATAGAGAATGAGGCTTTAAGATGTGGTGCAAAAGTTTTTAGAGGAAGTGAAGATGACGTTTTATCAAGATATTATTATGCAGCTAAAGGAAATCAAATTGAAGTAGTTGTAAGAATCACGTCCGATTGTCCTTTAATTGATCCAATGATTGTAGATGAAATTATAGGATTTTACAAAGAACATGACTTTGATATTGTTACCAATGCTGGTATTGATTTAACAAACCGCACCTTCCCACGAGGATTAGATGTCGAAGTGTTTTCATTTAATTTATTAGAAAAAGCATATTACAATGCTATTGAAAAATATCAGAGAGAGCATGTTACACCATATATTTATGAAACATCAAATAATGTCTTCTATTACAAAAACAAAACTGATTATTCAAAGTATAGATGGACTCTTGATACTGAAGAAGACTTTGAATTAATTGAAGAGATATACGATAACTTATACCATGGTCCTCATGATTTTTATATGAATGATATCATAAGATTATTTGAGAGGAAACCAGAACTTTATGAAATAAATGCTCACATTGAGCAGAAAAAAATCAAGTAAATAGGATTGATATTGATGAAAGTTATAATTTTAACTGAAGGTGGAAAGAACATAGGATTAGGACATATCTCAAGATGTATGTCACTTTATGCTGAAGTTACAAAGAGAGAGATTTTAACTGATTTTATAATTAATGGTGATGTGAGCAGTGTTGATTTTTTGCGTGGAATAACATTCAAGAATGAGAACTGGCTTCAAGGAGAATTTTTGCATAATTATATAACTGCAGATGATTATATAATCATTGATTCATACAAGGCAGAAAAAGCAGTCTATGATTCTATTGTCAAACTTTCAAATCAAGCAATGTTCATTGACGATATTGGTAGATTAGATTATCCAGAGGGAATCATTGTGAACCCATCTTTAGATTCAAGCAGTATTGACTATTCAAATTCCCCCAATAACATTCTTTTATCAGGTCCAGATTACGTCATTGTAAGGCCACCTTTTGTAGGTATAAAAAGAAAAACTGCTTTAAATGGCTTAAAAAGAATTCTTATTACAATGGGTGGAACTGATGTAAGGGAATTAACACCTCTTCTTATTAATAATGTCTGTAAGAAGCTAGAAGATATTGAATTTGATATTGTGATTGGTTCTAAAGAGACAGCTGATTTTTATGAGCAATATTTAGGATTTAAGAATGTTGCTATTCACTATAATATTGATGCAACTGAAATGTTTAATCTAATGATAAATTGTGATTTGGCTATTACAGCTGCTGGTCAAACAATTTATGAGTTATTGGCTACACAAACACCATTTATCCCAATTCAGATTATTGAGAATCAAGAAAACAACATTAGATCATTATTAAAATACAATCCGAATCAGATTGTTCTAAAACATGATGATAATAATTTAGTAGAACGCATATTCGATGCTTTGGATATCTATGATGCGAGTGGTTATAGACAAGAGCAAAACAAAGCTTATGAAGGTCTTATAGATGGATACGGAGCAAAAAGAATCATTGATAAACTATTGGAAGATTTGTAGGTGAAAAAATGAAGAAAGTTATATTCTGTGGTTTTGGGAAACTCGGCAGAGACTGCATGAAAGCAATACTTGAAAATGGGTATCAAATTAAATATGTCATGACCCATAGAGAAAATGAGGTCAATAGTGTAGATACATTTGCACAAAGTGCAGGAATAGAATACAGTTATGTAGATGCAAGAAAAAATCTGAGAGACTTAACTGAGCAAATTAAAAGTATAAGTCCTGACTTTCTAATCAGTGTTAATTATAGGTACATCATTCCAAAAGAAATATTTACTTTGGCTGATTTTGCGCTCAATATTCATGGATCTTTACTGCCCAAATATAGGGGACGCACACCACATGTCTGGAGCATAATAAACGGTGAAACTGAAAGTGGAATCACATGCCATTTGATTGAAGAATCGGTAGATACAGGTGATATAATATCGCAAAAAGTAATTCCAATTGAACCTGAAGACACTGGATATTCTTTATTAAAAAAATTTGAGTCAGAATATCCAACACTTCTGATTGATTCAATAGAAAAACTTATTATTGGAAGTGACCTTACTAAGCAAGATGATAAATTTGCAAGTTACTATGGTAAACGAACTCCCGACATGGGTTATATTGATTTTAGAAAGAAGGCAAGTGAAGTTATTAATTTTGTAAGGGCTCAAGCCGAGCCATACCCCGGAGCATATTATTATTTACTTGATGGTAGAAAAATTATTATTAATAGAATTGCTATACATGAAATTAATGATTTCGACTCGGAAATTGGTGTGATAAAAGAGATGGATAATCGTTACTATGTTCGATGCAAAGATCATACACTTAGGGTTGAAGATTACAGAGTCGTAGATTAGAATGGAGGAAAATTATGTCGATAACAATTGGAGATTTTACAATTGATAATAACAGCAAGACGTTTATTATTGCTGAGTTATCAGCTAATCATGGACATGACATCAATATCGCTAAAAAAACAATAAAAGCGGCTAAAGAATCAGGTGCTGACGCTATTAAAGTGCAAACATATACAGCAGATACTTTAACCATTGACTGTGATAATGAATATTTTAAGCTAGATAGTGGTACTATCTGGGATGGACGTACGCTTTATGATTTATATAGCGAGGCTTATACTCCTTGGGAGTGGCAAAAAGAATTGATGGAGTATGCGAAGAGTATAGGACTCATCTTCTTTTCAACTCCATTCGATAGGACTGCAGTCGATTTCCTAGAAGAGTTAGAAGTTCCAGTGTATAAAGTAGCTTCTTTTGAGATTATGGATATTCCATTGATTGAATACATTGCTTCAAAGGGTAAGCCTATGATTATGTCTACTGGTGTTGCTTCATTAAGTGATATTGAAGAAGCAGTTATTGATAGCGGTCGACTTTGTCGATTCCAGCCTGAGCCCGCACCATTTGTCACGGCG
>NZ_JBSQIL010000083.1:0-6618 GCF_055108775.1 Soehngenia sp.
TAGGAGGAATAAAAATGGCAAAACAAAAGTTTGAAAGAAAGAAACCACACGTAAATATTGGAACAATAGGACACGTAGACCATGGTAAGACAACACTAACAGCAGCAATCACATTAGTATTAAATAAAAGATATGGCTCAGGTGAATTCGTAAGCTATGACAACATAGACAAAGCACCAGAAGAAAGAGAAAGAGGAATAACAATCTCAACATCACACGTAGAATACGAAACACCAAACAGACACTACGCACACGTAGACTGCCCAGGACATGCTGACTATGTAAAGAACATGATCACAGGAGCAGCACAAATGGACGGAGCAATACTAGTAGTATCAGCAGCAGACGGACCAATGCCACAAACAAGAGAGCACATACTACTATCAAGACAAGTAGGAGTACCAAAGATAATAGTATTCTTGAACAAAGCAGACATGGTAGACGACCCTGAATTAATTGAACTAGTAGAAATGGAAGTAAGAGAACTACTAAACGAATATGAATTTGATGGAGACAACACACCAATAATAGTAGGATCAGCCCTAAAAGCATTAGAAGATCCAGATGGAGAATGGGGAGACAAGATAATAGAGTTAATGGAAGCAGTAGACAAATACATTCCAGAACCAGAAAGACAAATAGATAAACCATTCCTAATGCCAGTAGAAGACGTATTCTCAATCACAGGAAGAGGAACAGTAGCAACAGGAAGAGTAGAAAGAGGAACAATCAAAGTAGGAGAAAGTGTAGAAATAGTAGGACTAACAGAAGAATCAAGAACAGTAGTAGTAACAGGACTAGAAATGTTCAAGAAATTACTAGACGAAGCACAAGCAGGAGATAACATAGGAGTACTATTAAGAGGAGTACAAAGGAACGAAATCGAAAGAGGACAAGTACTAGCAAAACCAAAGACAATAAAACCACACAAGAAATTTGATGCAGAAGTATATGTATTAAGCAAAGAAGAAGGTGGAAGACACACACCATTCTTCAATGGATACAGACCACAATTTTTCTTTGGAACAACAGACGTAACAGGCAACATTCAATTGCAAGAAGGAGTAGAAATGGTAATGCCAGGAGACAACGCAAGATTTAGCATCGAGCTAATCACTCCAGTAGCGATGGAAGAAGGACAAAGATTCGCTATAAGAGAAGGCGGAAGGACAGTAGGAGCAGGAGTTGTAACTAAGGTTTACGAATAAAAAAACATACTAAAAGAAGGAATATCAATTCCTTCTTTTAGTGCTGTATATAAATAATTTTTTTTACTTAAAAATAAAAAAACTCTTGTAGTATAGCTATTTTTGGTGTAAACTATAGTAGTGTCTAAAATTATGGCATTGCGATGAGGTAAGAGGTTGCTGCAGTTTGTGCAGGTAATTTTTACTGAGAATGTCCGGTTTGAAATCGGGCGACTTTAAGACATTTCGATAATTAAAAAAAAGCTGGTACACACCCGGCAAGGTTTATCGGAGTCTTAAGTCGCATGTCAAGTAAACATGCGATAGAAGGAGGGAAATCAATGGCAAACAATCAAAAAATTAGAATTAGGTTAAAAGCTTATGATCATGAACTTTTAGACTCTTCAGCTCAAAAGATAGTTGAGACAGCTAAGAGAACAGGTGCGACAGTATCTGGACCTATACCACTGCCAACAGAAAAGGAAATAGTAACAATCCTTAGAGCGGTTCATAAATACAAGGACTCCAGAGAGCAATTTGAGCAAAGAACTCATAAAAGACTCATAGACATAATCAATCCTAATCAAAAAACAGTCGATTCATTAATGAAGCTGAACTTGCCAGCAGGTGTAGATATTGAAATAAAACTATAGAAATTTATATGATTGCTTAGGCAATCCGCTATAAAACGGAGGTGTAATGATGAAAAACATATTAGGAAGAAAAATTGGAATGACTCAAATTTTTCTTGAAAATGGGGATGTTGTCCCAGTAACAGTTATAGAAGCTGGCCCTGTTTATGTGGTACAAAAAAAGACAAAAGAAAAAGAAGGATACAATGCAATTCAAGTTGCATTCGGAGATGTCAACGAGAAAAAAGTAATTAAACCTATAAAAGGACACTTTGACAAAGCGAATGTAGCTTATAAGAAATATTTAAGAGAATTTAAAGTTGAAAATCCAGATGAATTTGAAATCGGACAAGAGATCAAAGCAGATGTATTTTCAGTTGGAGATAAAGTTGATGTAACTGGAACATCTAAGGGAAAAGGGACACAAGGTGTTATTAAAAGACACGGCTTTGGTAGAGGTAGAGAATCACATGGTTCTAAATTCCACAGAATGCCTGGAGGTATGTCAGCAGGAACATATCCTGGAAGAGTTTTCAAAGGCCACAGAATGATGGGTAGAATGGGAAATGAAAGAGTAACAGCTCAAAATCTACAAGTGATAAGAGTAGATGCAGATAAAAACTTACTTCTAGTAAAAGGAGCAGTTCCAGGACCTAAAAAGGGTTTAGTTATCATAAAAGAAACAGTTAAGAAGTAATTTTTTCAGGAAAGGAGGATTAAAATGCCTAAAGTTAATGTTTATAATATAAACGGAGAAGTAGTAGAAGAAATGGAACTTAGCGATGACATTTTCGGAATAGAGATAAATGAACACGCTGTTTATGAAGTAGTCAAAAACCAATTGGCTAACAAAAGACAAGGCACTCAATCTGCTAAAACTAGAGCAGAAGTAAGGGGCGGAGGAAGAAAACCTTGGAGACAAAAAGGGACTGGTAGGGCAAGACAAGGTAGCATCCGTTCACCACAATGGAAAGGTGGAGGAGTTGTATTTGCACCAAAACCAAGAGACTATAGCTATAGTGTTCCAAAGAAAGTGAAGAGATTAGCTTTAAAATCAGTATTGACTTCAAAAGTTGTAGAAAACGAAATGATAGTAGTCGATGATTTAAAGTTAAACGCACCAAAAACAAAAGAAATGATAAATATATTGAATAACTTGAAAGCCGATAAGAAAGCACTCATAGTAATTGATAAAAGAGATGAGAATATAATTTTAGCAGCTAGAAATATACCTAATGTTCAAACTGCATATGTAAATACAATAAATGTATATGACATATTAAAATACAATTCATTCATAATTACTAAAGAGGCTGTTAAAAAAGTGGAGGAGGTGTATGCATAATGCAAATTCCACACGATATAATCATAAAGCCAATAATAACTGAAAAAAGCATGGAAGATATGGAAGAAAGAAAATACACATTTGTTGTCGATAAACATGCAAACAAATCAGAAATAAAAAAGGCCGTAGAAAATATATTTGGAGTTAAAGTGGAAAAAGTAAACACTATGAACATGCTTGGAAAAGAAAAAAGACAAGGATATACAAAGGGAAGAAGACCAAGTTGGAAAAAGGCAATAGTGAAGTTAACTGAGGACTCTAAATCTATAGAATTCTTCGAAGGCATGTAATTGTAAAACTAAAAGGAGGGAAAACAAATGGGTATAAGAAAATTTAAACCTACTTCCCCTGCACTAAGACAGATGAGTGTTTCAACTTTTGAAGAAATTACCAAGACTGAGCCTGAAAAGTCACTATTGGTTAGTTTAAAAAGAGGCAGTGGAAGAAACGCCCAAGGAAGAATAACAATTCGACATAGAGGCGGCGGAGCTAAGAGAAAATATAGAATAATAGACTTTAAAAGAGATAAAGATGGTATTCCAGGAAAAGTAGCATCCATTGAATACGATCCAAATAGAACTGCTAATATAGCACTTATAAATTACGCAGATGGAGAAAAAAGATATATTATAGCTCCACACAACTTAAAAGTTGGGGATGTAATTTATTCAGGTGAAGATGCAGATATTAAAGTAGGAAATGCACTTAAATTAAAAGACATTCCAGTAGGTACAACTATTCATAACATTGAATTAAAACCAGGCAAAGGTGCTCAGTTAGTTAGATCAGCTGGAGCTGAAGCTCAACTAATGGGTAAAGAAGGTAAATATGCTCAACTTAGATTGCCATCAGGGGAATTTAGACTAGTTCCAATTGAATGTAGAGCAACAATCGGACAAGTTGGAAATATAGACCATGAAAATATAACAATAGGAAAAGCTGGAAGAAAAAGACATATGGGAATTAGACCTACAGTTAGAGGGTCTGCTATGAACCCTGTAGATCACCCACACGGTGGTGGAGAAGGAAGAGCGCCAATAGGATTACCTTCACCAATGACACCATGGGGAAAACCAGCTTTAGGATATAAGACAAGAAAGAAAAACAAAAAATCCAACCAATATATAATTAGAAGAAGGACAAAATAGGAAATTGTGAAAGGAGGAAACGAAATGGGCAGATCCTTAAAAAAAGGACCTTTCATTGATGACCACCTACTTAAAAAAGTAGAGGAACTCAATAAAAATAATGAGAAAAAAGTAATTAAGACCTGGTCTCGCAGATCTACTATATATCCTCAATTAGTTGGACACACTATAGCTGTTCACGATGGGAGAAAGCATGTGCCTGTATATATAACAGAAGATATGGTAGGGCATAAGCTTGGAGAATTTGTATTAACAAGAACATTTAGAAGTCATGTAGATAAAACAGAAAAATCATCAGGTGTAAAAAAATAAAGTGAAGGAGGTATAATCATGGAAGCTAAAGCTGTAGCCAAATATGTTAGGATTTCACCACGAAAGGTCAATTTCATTTGTGCAGAAATCAGAGGCAAGCAAGTAGATGAAGCTCTTTCAATCTTAAAATTTACACCTAAAAGAGGTGCAAGAGAATTAGAAAAAGTGTTGAAATCTGCGATAGCAAATGCCGAAAACAATTTTAACATGAACAGAGATGACCTTTATGTATATAAAGCATATGCCAACGATGGTCCAAGATTAAAAAGATATAGACCAAAAGCTAAAGGAATGGCATACCCTATATTAAAAAGGAGTAGTCACATCGGAGTTGTTGTAAAAGAACGTGAGTAAAAGGAGGGGAATGGTTAATGGGTCAAAAAGTAAACCCACATGGTCTTAGGGTTGGCATTATAAAAGACTGGGATTCAAAATGGTATGCCAATGACAAGACTTTTAATGAATATTTAGTAGAAGACTATAAAATTAGGGAATATCTTAAAAAAGAACTTTTTTTATCAGGTATATCTAGAACTGAAATCGAAAGAGCTGCAAACAAGATTAAAGTAACTATACACACAGCAAAACCTGGCATGGTAATCGGTAAAGGTGGAGCGGGAGTAGAAGAATTAAGACAAAATTTAGAGAAAATGACTAACAAAAGCATAGCTGTTAACATAGAAGAAATTAAAGTGCCAGAATTAGACGCTCAACTAGTAGCAGAAAACATAGCTTCTCAATTAGAAAGAAGAGTTACATTTAGAAGAGCCATGAAACAAGCTTTACAAAGAACAATGAGATCTGGAGCATTGGGAATCAAAACTCAAGTATCTGGAAGACTTGGTGGAGCGGATATGGCTAGAACTGAAGGATATAGCGAAGGAACAATACCTCTTCAAACACTTAGAGCTGATATAGATTATGGATTTGCTGAAGCAAATACAACTTACGGTAAAATCGGAGTTAAGGTTTGGATATATAAAGGAGAGGTTCTTCCTACCAAAAAGAATGAAAAAATAGAAATCGAAGAAGCGACTGAATAATAAATATCGTCGTAGGAAGGAGGAAAGTAAACATGTTAATGCCTAAAAGAGTTAAACATCGTAAAGTTCAAAGAGGAAGAATGAAAGGCACAGCATCTAGAGGAAATCAAATAACATACGGAGAATTTGGGTTACAAGCACTAGAACCAGCATGGATAACTTCTAACCAAATAGAAGCTGCCAGAAGAGCAATGACTAGATATGTAAAAAGAGGCGGAAACATTTGGATTAAAATATTTCCTGACAAACCAGTAACAGAGAAACCAGCTGAAACTCGTATGGGTTCAGGTAAAGGCTCTCCAGAATATTGGGTAGCAGTAGTAAAACCAGGAAGAATACTTTTCGAAATGGGTGGAGTATCAGAAGAAGATGCAAGAGAAGCAATGAGACTTGCTGCACATAAACTCCCAATTAAGACAAAGTTCGTAACACGTGAAGATACGCAAGATAAGGGTGGTGAAGCTAGTGAAAGCTAAAGAAATTCGCCAAATGTCGGATAAGGAATTAAATGCAAAATTATTAGATTTAAAGTCCGAGCTATTCAATTTGAGGTTTCAAATGGCAACAGGCCAACTAGACAATCCAATGAGGATAAATTCGGTTAAAAAAGATATAGCTCGTGTAAAGACAATCGCACGTGAAAGAGAATTGTCCATAAGGAAGGAGGTTTAATCTCTAAATGGAAAGAGGAAATAGAAAGGTAAGAATTGGAACTGTAGTAAGTGACAAAATGGATAAAACTGTTGTAGTTGCCATAGAATCATTAGTTACTCATCCAATCTACAAGAAAAAAATCAGAAAAACTACAAAGTTTAAAGCTCACGATGAAAACAATGAATGCAAAGTTGGAGATAAAGTAGAAATAATGGAGACTAGACCACTCAGCAAGGACAAGAGATGGAGAGTCACAGAAATAATAGAAAAAGCAAAAGCTAAAAAGCTTCCTATAGT
>NZ_JBSQIL010000084.1:0-6433 GCF_055108775.1 Soehngenia sp.
TGTCAGTTAAGCTTTTTAGAAATATTATACAAGAAAAAATGTATAAATTTGTGCATTTTGAGATTCTAATTTTTCTACATTATCAGTTTATCATTTACATGAATAAATCTCCTTTCTAAGTGTAGTATTAGGTACCTACATTTTAGCAGATTTATTTCACAAGTGCTTTATTTTTTGCAAAAAAGGATAAATTGGGATGCATTTTATTTACACCCCAACATTTATTATAGAACCATTTTTTTCATAAAATTGTATTTTAATGATTTGACATTGGAATGTTAAATGTGAAATTGCAAAATATCTCCAATAAGATTTATGTTAAAATTAAATGGAAATTATTGTATTTGTGAAAATTGAAGTAGGGATGACCAAAGTTTCATAAAATGTGAACAATAAATTAGATTATTGTACCAAAAATGATATAAAATAGGATTGGTAATATTCCAGAACATTTATTGGTAAAGATAGGAAAAGCAAGGTTTAATGATTCAAAATATATAGAAAATGGGCACTTAAGATTTACCTTAAGTGCCTTTTATGATTAGGCGGCCTATTTATCTTTTACTAACTTATTATAGACTAAAAAAGATCCTCCTGCTAAAATAAGCATTAATAATATTGAAATCCAAAATGCAGGTGAAGTTGGTTCTGTAACATTTGCTCCAAATAATGTTGCTAGTATAGTATTTGGAATTGAGCCTAAAGTACCTGCCAATAGGTAAATGCCAAATGGGAATCTCACAGCACCTGAATATATGCTTACAGCTTCTCTAGGGAAAACTGTAAGGGTTCTCAATAAAAAGCATGTAAAGAAAGGGCTTTTGCTCTGCTTTTTAATGAATTTTTCAATAATAGGATATTTTTGCGTGATTTTTTCAACTGCACTTGAGCCAGAGAAATAGCCTACGAAATAGGATATAACCATTCCCAATATTATACCAAGCATATTTATAATGAAAGCAATAATTGTTGGGAATAGCTGGCTAGAGGCAACTTCAAGTATAATGATTGGAAATACAATACTTAAGCTTTTTAAAGCATATAAAGATAATAGGACCAGTGCGGCTGTTAATTGATTTTTAGGTGTATAGTTTATAATTGTTTGGACAGTTATTTTATCTTTGTTTGATAAATAGAGAATAATAAGTATTATGCACAACGCTAGAGGTATATATTTAAGGAATGTGAAATATCTTTTATTTTTCATTTTTTTCATCTCCGGAAATTGTATATCTATTCTACATAAATCATCTTCCTTGTCATTCCACCGTCCACAATGAGATTAACGCCAGTTATAAAGTCATTTTCTTTATCTGTCAAGAAGATGCAAGCCCTAGCAATATCATCGGGTTTTCCTACTCTACCTGAAAGATGTTGCTCATGATCGATTGGTCGCAATTTAGAATAATCACCTGTTTCAATCCAACCAGGAGATATACAGTTAACGGAAATTTTATCTCTGCTAAAAGATGCAGCAAGTGCATGGGTAAGGGCTACAATTCCACCTTTACTAGCAGCATAAGCTTCAGAATTTGGCTCAGACATAATGGCTCTTGTAGATGCTATATTGACAATTGAACCTCCATCTTCATTTTGACGCATGTATTTTGCTGCTTCTCGGGAGCATAAGAAAACACTTCGTAAATTTGTATTTATTAAGTCATCCCATTCTTCTAGGGTTAAATCATAAGGAGATTTAAATAAGCCTTTTCCAGCATTATTGATTAAGATATTGATTTTGCCAAATGTTTGGAATGCAACTTCCATTAAATGTACGACATCTCTTTCTTTTCGGACATCAGCTTTGATAAAAATCGCACTGCCACCTTGTTCTTTTATTATAGTTGCTGTTTTTTCTCCATTTTTTTCGTCAATATCAGCTATAACTACATTGGCTCCTTTCTTGGCATATAAAAGAGCAATCCCTTTTCCGATTCCATTGGCAGCACCGGTTATAATGACTGTTTTATTTGAAAAATCCATATTATCACACCCTTATTTATTAGATTTTATTAATATTATGGTTGTTTATTCTCAAAAAATATTTTTGAAATAACCAAAAATCCACAGGATAAAAGTATCATAGATAGTATTGAAATCCAAAACATAGGTGAAGTTGGTTCAGTAATACTAGTCCCAAATAATGTAGCCAGGATAGTACTGGGAAGTGCATATAAAATACTTGTCAACAAGTAAGTGCTAAATGGAAACTTTAAAGCACCTAAATATATGCTGACAGCATCTCTAGGCAAAATATAAATAGCACGCAAAAGAAAGCATGTGAAAAAAGGATTTTTAGTTTGCTTTTGGACAAACATATCAAGCTTAGGGTATTTTTGAACCATTTTATTAATGGCATCTGAACCTGAATAATAACCAATAAAATAAGAGATAACCAGTCCAATGATTACACCTAGCATATTGATAATAATTGCAGATATTGTAGAAAATAAGTGACCTGCTGCAATTTCCAGGATAATAATTGGAAAAACTACGCTAATGCTTTTTAATACATAAAGGAACAATATTACTAATGCTGCTGCAATTGGGTTACTTGGTGTATAATTTAAAATTGCTTCTACAGAAATATCCTTGTTGTTTCTGAAGTATATTATGGTTAAAATAATACATAAAAATAAAGGTATGTATTTAAGAATGGAAATATGTTTTTTATTTTTCACGTCCTTCAACTTCTGATGACTGGTATCAATAAAACATTATAAGGATGAAAACCAAAAGTTTCAATAGACAAAAGTTTTCAGTTGTCGTATTACAATTTATTATTATCAAAAATGGGAATAGAAAAATATGAAGAGGCAGTTTAAATAAGAATAGTTTTATGATGTAATAGAGATAATTAGAATATTTTGGTGAGTGGAGGTATAATCATTGAATTATACTATTGCCAAAATAGGTGCTATAATTGATGACATTGTAGTTATAGGCTTTGCAATATGCATGCTTGTTGGATATGATTTTGAAGGCTACCTTGTAAGCATGTTTATTGCTTTTGGTTTTATAATGATGGTAGCAGGATTTTATGCTGAATGTGAAAAAGAGCATAAGGTTGCAGCAAATACTGCTTTAATCTTCACTGGTATTTATGCTGTATTGATTTTATTAGTGTATTTTACACAGATTACATCAGTTAGGCTTGGCTTATTAAGTCAAGTTTTATTTATATAATGCTATATCAAATTAATTCAGGGAATGCAATTTTCTTACTGCGGAAGGAAATTTTGGTAAATGTAGATTAGACTTAAGCTGATGCTCACATTGGATTACTTAATTTATTGAAAGTAAATTAATAAAATTTAAAGAGACATATTTAAAATAGGGTATATTATAAAATGAAAATCAATATCAAAAATGAGGTGAGATGATGCAAAACCTAAAGCTATACTATATGAAAGGCTGTCCTTTCTGTAAAAAAGTAATCCAATTTATGGAGAGAAACAATATAGAAGTTGAAATGGTAGATATACAAGCTGATCCTAAAAATGAAGAAGAATTAATTAAGCTTGGTGGAAAAGACCAAGTCCCAATGCTCTTAATTGATGGAAAACCACTTTATGAATCAAATGACATTATCCAATGGCTTAAGGATAATTACAAACAAAGCGAGCAATAAATCTTGCTCGCTTTTATTTTATCCTATATTAGATTTATCCGGTGTTTTAGATTTATTGAAAATCTCTTTGAAGTTTATCTGAGTCAATAGAACTGCCACAAATACTAAAATACATCCTATAATTTCCTTTAGAGTCATTGATTCATTTAAAAACATGGCGCCACATATTGCTGAAAAAACAGATTCTAAGCTCATGAGAAGTGATGCAACTGTTGGATTTGTATATCTTTGCCCGATTATCTGTAATGTATATGCGACACCTACAACAAAAATGGCAGCATAAAGAATAGGAAAAGCACAATCTATTATTGCACTGATAGTTGGATTTTCAAAGATTAAAGCTGAAATAAGGGACAAAGTTCCAGCAGTAATAAATTGAACACAGGAAAGCTTTAAGCTCTCGGTTTTAGGGGCAAAGGTATCTATTATGATTATATGCATTGCCCAAAATAAAGTACCAGCAAGAACAATTGCATCTCCAATCTCCATGGAAAAGCCTTCTTTAATAGTTAACATGTAAAGGCCAATAACTGCAAGTATTACTCCTAGTCATGTATAGGAATCCACCTTTTTTCTCATAAAGATGCCAATAACTGGCACTAAAACAATATAAAGGGTTGTAATAAATCCTGCTTTTCCTGCAGTAGTATATACAATTCCCCATTGTTGCAATGAAGCTCCAAAAAATAGGGCAAAGCCACATAGGATTCCGCCTTTAATTAAGTCTTTTTTGTTATATTTATTTTCTTCGCTCTTTTCATTGTCATTTGATTCTTTTTTGTTTTTCTTATTAATAAAATCAAATGCAAATATCAAAATAAGAAGTACCAATGCACCTAGCAAGAATCTTGATGCTCCGAAAGTAAATGGCTCTACATAGTTCATCCCTAGTTTTTGTACTACAAAAGATGTACCCCAAATAATTGCAGCTAAAAGAAGAAATATGCTACCTTTAATGTTTTTCATCCTTTTTCACCTGCCATTATGAGATTTTTGTATTAAAAAATTAGTACAGTTATAGCATAGATTATAGCATATTTATGTTTTTTCTTTAATGGAAGATTTATTTTTTAGATTGTGCAAATTTAACAATATTTACTTGAAATAAAATATAAATATGATATAATATTAACAAACGAGAAAATATAAACAGCCTTTATTTTATTTGTTCTTATAGGTAATATTAGGATTATAAAGTGATTGCATAATGATTTTTTTGAAAAACAGCCAATAAATGTAAAATAATTGTCAATAAAAATGTTATATATTTAACATATATATTTTATATACATAATCAATTTAAAAAAGGAGGATTTATTATAATGAGATTTACATTACCACGAGATATCTATTATGGATCAGGAGCTATTGAACAGCTAAAGAATTTAAAAGGCAAAAGGGCAATAATCGTGCTAGGCGGAGGTTCAATGAAGAAATTCGGATTTGTTGATAAGGTCATTGAGTATCTAAAGGAAGCAGGAATAGAAACAAGGCTATTTGAAAATGTTGAACCAGATCCATCAGTTGAAACAGTTATGAAAGGTGCTGCAGCTATGAGAGAATTTGAGCCAGATTGGATTATATCCATAGGTGGAGGCTCACCTATAGATGCTGCTAAGGCTATGTGGGTATTTTATGAATATCCTGATTTGACATTTGAAGATATTGTACAACCTTTCTCCATGCCAACTTTAAGGAATAAGGCAAGGTTTATAGCTATACCATCTACTTCTGGTACAGCAACAGAAGTAACTGCTTTCTCGGTTATTACAGATAATGAAAAAGGTGTAAAATATCCATTGGCAGATTACAATATAACTCCAGATATAGCAATTGTTGATCCTGATTTAGCTCAAACAATGCCAAAACAATTAGTTGCTCATACTGGAATGGACGCATTGACTCATGCCATAGAAGCTTATGTATCTACAGCTAATAGCCCATTTACAGATCCATTTGCAATAAAGGCTATTCAAATGATTTTTGAACATTTGTTGAACTCCTATGAAGGAGACAAGAATGCCAGAGAACAAATGCACTATGCACAATGTCTAGCAGGTATGGCATTTACAAATGCATTGTTGGGTATAGTACATTCTATGGCACATAAGACTGGAGCTGCTTTCTCTACAGGTCATATTCCACACGGTTGTGCTAACGCCATCTATCTACCTTATGTAATTAAATTCAATAAGAAATGTGCAATGAAGCGTTATGCAGACATTGCAAGGAGTATTGGTATAGATGGATCAGATGAAGAATGTGTAAAAGTTCTTTGTGAAAAGATTGATGAATTGAATAAGAAGCTAGGTATTCCAAAGACATTAAAAGAATTCGGTATTAATGAACAAGAATTTAAAGAAAAAGTTTCAAATATTGCTAAGTTAGCTGTTGGAGATGCTTGTACAGGCTCTAATCCAAGGCCAATTACTCCAGAAGAAATGGAAAGATTGTTAACCTGTGCTTACTATGGATATGAAGTAGATTTTTAATTAATTCAATTCCAAGGTGCATGGCTCTTATTTTATGAGTCATGCATCTTTATTTTTGGCTCTTTGTCAATTGTTGGGGTAGGATCAATTTTGATCCTGCTCCAATACTATATTTAAGAACATTTTTACATATAGGTACTAGTATATTGGTTTTTAAGCGCACTTAAATAAACCTAGTTAAAATATAGGTTTTCCACATATATTATTTACTTGTAAATTTGACCCCTCTAGTTTGTACAATGAATAATTCTATTTCGGAATCTCTTAAAATTCCTTATCCCAAAAGATATTCTCTTTAATACCTTAATTT
>NZ_JBSQIL010000085.1:0-6286 GCF_055108775.1 Soehngenia sp.
TAGTATATGGCTTACATGTCCCTCTGCACTGCAGCCTATGTAATCTGTCTGGTACTGGTTTCTTATCCCATCCCAGTTGTTCAAAATATAGGTTCTTGCCTCCATTACTGCTCTCTTCTTCGTTTCATGCTCCGTTTCACCAATAATTCCTTCAAACAGTTCTTTTAGATTTTCTTTGTCCCCTTTGTTGATATATTCCCACATAAAAGATTTTGCATAGGGCATGTGCCCAGTTGCCACCGTCACATATTTCGACAGATGATATCGATCAAGTACATAGGTGCTCCCCTTGATCCAACCAACTCCATTGCGGATCCATCTGGCTCCGTCTCCTGACAAGTATATCTTTTCAACTTTATCCATGTCATATGCCTCATCTAGATAGTCGACCACTTCCACCCACAGTTCATCGCTGTTGGAATACATTCCACTGAAATATCGGGCATTTATAAGCTCCCACCGGTCTTTTCCTACCTGCACCTTTCCTTCATGGACATATACCAGCTTTGGTTCAAGGCAGCCTCCCTTTTGGTTGGCCACATGATCCTCATCTGCCTCAACAAACAATACCTTCACTGCTTTTTTTTCATGTGCAACTTTAACAGCGTCATTCCTTACTCCACCCAATTCCCGTATGCTGTTCATCACCGTCTGTGATGTCAATGTTATAGCTTCTGTCGCCTTTTGTCCGCTCTTTGAATATGCCATATCGCATGCTTCTTCGACCAACTTTGCTTTTAAAGACGCATCCATTCGGTCATGGGATTGTATACCGACCATTTCATCTGATAGGTAGCAGAATTCTCCCGTCTTCTTATTTTTGTAGTAAGTCCTTTCATACGCCACATCACCAAATATTGTTGATAAACTCTTGGGATCTTCCTTGCTTTTTACCACCCAGCTTCTTTTTCGGTCGTTACTTTCTTTCACAGCTTGATCCATTGATTCCAATGCTTCTTTCACAAGCTTGACTCCAACCTGATCCATCATTTTCTTTGTCTCCAGGATGAATTCAGATATATCTTTGCCTTAGGTCATTAGCTTTTTTAGCTCTTCTTCAAAGTTTTTGCTGATTGTCTGTGCAATTTCTTGTATAATAGTTGTCATAAGAGCACTCCTTTGTCGTTGATGGTGTTTGACGATTCTATGATACCACAAGGGTGTTGCTCTTATTTTATTTTCTATTCATTTTTCCCATAGTAATTTTACACTAACAGAAGATATAAATGCAAATTGCAACATATCAATGAAATTATTAACGCTTTTAGATGTATTGAATAATTCTGACTCATCAAATATAATTAAGTTAAATCAGCGATGAGATAAAATTATTTGGTATTTAGAACTGTATATTACAATTAAAAATGAAATACTATATCGAAATTTAAATAATGGATTGTGTCTATAAAAAAATATGATACATAATTGCAATATATAAGTTGAATGAGAAAAGGAGAGGAGAAATTGTATCTTAAGCCAAGAACAAAAAAAATATTTGAGTTTTTATTAAATCAGACTGATTATATAAGTGCAAAGGAAATATCAAATAAGTTTAATGTAAGTACGCGCACTATTAGATATGATTTAGATGAAATAGAAGACATTCTAAAATCATCCAATATATTATTGGAAAAAGTTCCTAAATTGGGAATATTAATCAGAAGTTCAAAAGATCAAAAGGATAAAGTTTTAAATGAATTAAATTCAAAGACTCCGAAAGAAGTGTTTCTAACAAATGATCAAAAGAAGAAGTACATAATTTCTAAATTATTAGCAGCCGACAAACCAATTACAATTAATGATTTAAGTGAAGAACTTTGCTTAGGAAAATCTGTTGTAACAAGAATACTTAAAGATGTAGAAATATGGCTTGAAGAAAAAGATATCCAACTTGTAAAAAAACCGAAAATAGGTATATTTATTAAAACTAGTGAGAGTAATTGGAGAAAATCTGTAGCTGAACTATTAAGCTATGAAATAGACAACAAATATGTCGTTAGATATCTTGAAAAATTATCATCAGAGATAATAGAAACATCAACGAGTATGGATTATGTATCATCACAATATTTCAATATGATTTTTAATGGGATAGATATTAGCTTACTAGGTGAATTAATCACAAGACTTGAGAAAGAAACAAAAACGAAACTTGTAGATTCCTCTTTCATAGCATTAATGGTACATATTGCTTTAGCTGTTAAAAGATTAAAGTCTAAAAAGGCAATTTGTTTTGAAGCAGGAAACTTAGAAAAAATAATGAATAATCACGAGTTTAGCATAATAAAATCGGTCGTAAATGAATATCAAGAAAAATTTAATGTTGTAATCAATGATGACGAAATAGGTTATATAACATTACATTTGCTTGGTTCTAAAACTAAAACGCACAGAAAACAAGAAGATAATAATGGATTGAATAAACTTAGTATTTGCTTAATTAATAATATTGATAAAAAACTAAGTGAAAAAATTTTAATAGACGACCAATTGATAAAAGGGATAATGCTTCATCTAGAACCAGCTTTAGTCCGAATGTCCAACAAAATGTTTATAAATAACCCGATGTTAGAGGAAATAAAAGCCAAGTATAAAAATGTTTTCAATGTTGTAAAAACAGAATGTGAAAACTTATTTAGAAATTATGGTGTAGATCAAATTCCAGATGATGAAGTAGCATATATAACTCTTCATATTGGAGCAAGTATTGAAAGGTCTAAAAGAAAGATTAAAAATGAAGTAAAAACTTTATTGGTTTGTGGGAGCGGGTTTGGTACCGTTAAAATGCTTTCATCAAGAATGAAGTATGAATTCCCAAAATTAGAAATTGTAAAAGAAGTGTCGGTTTTAGACATAACAGATGATGATTTAAATTCAGTTGATCTTATTATATCTACAGTTGATTTTGATATTAGTTCAAATAAAAAAATAGTTAAAGTTTCACCATTATTGACTATGGAGGATATTAAAAAAATTGAAACTTTCTTAAGTGTTCAATTCATAGTTGAAAATAATAAATACAAGCCAAATATTGTAGAGTTATTATCAATTATTGAAAAACATTGTGAAATAAAAGATAGAGACGCATTAACAAGAGAATTAAAAGTAGAAATTTTTCAATATTACGAAAAAGGAGATGATTTGCCAATGTTATCAGATGTGTTGAAAGAAGAAAATATAAACTTATGTCACCATGCAAATAATTGGGAAGAAGCTGTATGTGAGGCTGGACGGTTATTAGTAGAAGCTGATTGTGCAGAGCCTAGATATATTGATGCTATGATTGAATCGGTTAAAGAACTGGGACCTTATATTGTAATAGCAAAAGGAATTGCGATGCCACATGCCAGACCAGGGAATGGTTCTAAAAAGGTTTCAATGAGTTTAGTTAGGCTAAATAAACCTGTAGAATTCGGTAACAAAGATAATGACCCAGTAGATTTGGTTTTCGCGTTAAGTGCAACTGACAACAACTCGCATTTACAAATTATGGCTGATTTAAGTTCCATCTTAAGTAATGAAAATTATATAAAAATTATAAGGGAAAGTAATGATATTAGAGAAGTGCTTAATTTAATTGAGAAAGCGTCTGAAGGGGGTATTGTTAATGGCAGGTATGAGTAAAAGAGTTGAAAAGTTAAGAAAGACAGTGATTGAAGCGCAACCTGAAATATGCATTGAAAGAGCTAGAATAATAACTGATGTCTATAGAAAACATGAGGATATGCCTATTGTTATTAAAAGAGCAAAAATGGTTGAAGAAGTTTTAGGCAACATGTCGATTTATATTGAAGATGGAGAGTTGATTGTTGGAAACCAGGCATATAAGACTAGAACTGCACCAATCTTTCCAGAATATTCGTGGGATTGGATTTACAATGAAATCGATGAGTTTGAAAAAAGAGATGGGGATAGGTTTTATTTAAAAGAAGAATATAAAGATGAATTAAAAGAAATACTACAATTTTGGAAAGGGAAAACTTTAAAAGATAGAGTCTACCAGACGCAAACTCAAGATGTTCTAAAAGATAAAAAATATGTAGGCGTTTTAGGTTGGGAGGGAAATGTTACTGCGGGTGATGGTCATATAATCGTTGATTATGAAATGATACTTGACTTAGGTTTTGGTGGTTTAAAGAACAAAGCAGAAGACAAACTAAGAAATTTAGATGATACTGATCCGGATGATTTAAGGCAAAGAAAATTTTTGCAGGCAGTAATAATTACAACTGAAGGTTGTACTAAATTTATTAAAAGATATGCAGATTTAGCTGAAGAATTAATTAGTAAGACTGATATAGTTGCTAAAAAAAATGAATTAGAGAAGATTCATATGGTATGCAAAAATATTGCTGTGAAACCGCCTGGAAATTTATATGAAGCTATTCAGCTGTTATACTTTGTGCATTTAATACTCCAAATTGAAGCAAATGGTCATTCAATGTCTTTAGGGAGAGTTGATCAATATCTATATAAATATTATAAGAATGATATTGATTCTGGAATTATAGATAAAGAATTTGCTAAAGAGTTAATGGACTGTTTTTATATTAAAATTTTTTCAATAATTAAATTACGTCCTTGGTCGCATACAAAATTTGTTGCGGGTTATCCAACATATCAAAATATCATTGTTGGGGGTCAGGATGTTGATGGTAATGATCAGACTAATGAACTGACCTATTTAATGCTAGAATCTTTAGGTGATATTAAGTTGAGTGAGCCGAATTTTTACGTGAGAATTCATAAAAATTCACCGGAAAAACTTCTGAGAATGTGCGTTGATATTATTAAAGAGGGATTTGGTATGCCTGCGCTAGTGAATGATGAAGTTATAATACCATCACTTATACTCAGGGGTGTTGAGAAAGAAGATGCCTATAATTATGCAACAATGGGTTGTTTGGAGGTTCAAGTACCTGGGAAATGGGGTTATAGGGCAAATGGAAAGAGTAAGTTAAACTTATTAAAAGTGTTAGAGTTAGCTTTGAATAATGGTGTAGATGCTAGGAGTGGAATACAACTAGAAAAGGGGTTAGGGAGTTTAGATGATTTTACATCATTTGAGATGGTGATGAAATCTTGGGAAAAGCAATTAAAGTATTTTACAAGATTACATGTTACAGCTGATAATATTAACGATTTAGCTATGGAAGAGTTAGTGCCAGATATTCTTTGTTCTGCATTGGTGCAAGATTGTATAGGAAGAGGGAAGACTATTAAAGAAGGTGGGGCTATTTATGATATGATAAGTGGTTGCCAAGTCGGAGTGCCAAATGTTGGGAATTCTTTATATGCAATCAAAAAATTGTGTTTTGATGAAAAAAAAATAACATTGAGTGATTTAAAAAAAGCTTTAGATAATGATTTTGATGGGGTTGAGGGTGAAAAAATTAGGCAGATATTATTAAATCATGCAGAAAAATATGGGAATGACATCGATGAAGTTGATAACCTGACAAAAGAGGCGTATGACATTTTTATTAAGGATATTGTAAAGTATAAGAATACTCGATATGGAAGGGGACCAAAAGGAGGTATTTTTATGCCTGCGACGGTAACTATTTCTGCCAATGTACCCTGTGGGAAGGCATGTGGGGCAAGTGCTGATGGAAGAAAGGCTAATCAACCAACGGCGGATGGTGTATCACCTATGCATGGTACTGAAAAATTTGGTCCTACGGCAGTATTTAATTCAGTTTCAAAATTATCTACTTTGTTAACAACTGGCGGACAATTACTAAATATGAGATTTCAACCTAATATATTGAAAAATGATTCCGATACAAATAAATTCATTGCATTAATAAAAACATTTTTTTCTAAAATGGGATGGCATGTTCAATTTAATATTATCTCGACAGATGTACTTAAGAAAGCACAGGAAAATCCAGAAGAATACAGAGATTTAGTAGTTAGAGTGGCTGGGTACAGTGCATTATTTACAGCACTAGACCCTATACAGCAACAAGATATAATTAGTAGATCTGAATATTATTTATAGAAAGGGGGGGAGATATGAAAATAGCAACAGCATGTGGGTGTGGATTAGGGACTTGTCTATTATTGAAAATGACATGTGAAAGAGCTTTGAAAGAAATGGGCATAACAAATTTCAATGTTGCCCATGGGGATTTAGGGACTATGATTAACGCTGATTGTGACTTCTTTGTAATTACGTCTGACTTAGAAAAACATTTTGACGGATTAGGCAAAAAATATATGTCAGTGCAAAATGTTGCAGGAACTGATGAAATGAAAGAAAAATTGCAAACTATCATCGAAG
>NZ_JBSQIL010000086.1:0-6256 GCF_055108775.1 Soehngenia sp.
TGTGCTCTTCCGATCTTGTAAGATTAGTAGACAGTGCTGAAAATTTGGACATAAGAGAAGAAATAAAAGAAATTGAAGTGCCTACTCTTATTATAAGCTCAGAATATGACATAACCACTCCTATTAGATATCAAAAGATAATTCACGAAAAAATAAAAAATTCAAAGTGGGTGTTGATAAAGGGAAGTGGGCATGCAAGCATGTATGAAAAACCACATGAATTTAGTGCTAATATATTAGGATTTATAAACACCTACAATGAAGAAATAAAAATAGTCTAAAGGGGTGAGAATTAATGGACATATTCGTACAAATATTGCTCAACAGTTTAGAAACGGGAGGAATATATGCTCTGGCAGCTTTGGGTATAATACTCATCTTCAGGACATCAGTAACCACAAACTTTGCTCAGGGAACAATTAGTATGTTCAGTGCTTTTTTCGCAACAGTCGTGTTAATGATAACTGGCATATCACCAATACTAGCAGCAGTTGTCGGCATGATATTTGCGTTAATACTAGGTATATTGGTAGATTTTTTCGTAATATCAAGAGCTCAGAAAGTAAACCCTGTTTCAAAGCAGATAATAACCTTAGGTCTAATCATGATATTTCTTGGGCTAGCTCCAATGCTTTTTGGAACCGATCCATTACAATTTCCTAGATTTATTTACGGTTCTCACAGCTTTTTTGGGGCAACGATATCATATAATGCGATATTTAATATTATAGTTGGCTTGATACTGATGGGGATTTTATTCTTCGCTTTGCAGAAAACGAAATGGGGGCTTTCAGTAAGAGCAACTGCATCAAATGATATAGTCGCTAGAATGATGGGGATTCCGACAGCATCGGTAACTAGAGCATCTTGGGCAATAGCAGCTTCTTTAGGAACATTAGCTGCATTGATGTTAGCGCCTACAAATAGTGTAAATCTATCTATGATGGACACAGTGCAAGTAACAGCATTATTAGCATGCATTTTAGGAGGATTTACTTCCTTTTATGGAGCTGTTATAGCTGCTTATTTGATAGGTTTTGCTAGCAATTTGATATCATTTTATATATCGTCGATTTGGAGTGATTCAATTTTATATTTACTAATATTGATAATTATATTGATTAAACCTACTGGCCTATTTGGCAAAAAAGTAGTAAAGAAAGTTTAGAGGTGAGAAAATGAATAATAAATTAACTAACTTTTACAAATTACACAAGCCATATACTCAATTTTTATTATTTGGTATCATTCTTTCTTTCTTGCCTCTGTTAGTAAGCTTAGGGATTGTTAAATACTCACTTTTGACTACTGTTGCTAGTATATTGATATATTCAATAGTTGCATTAGGATTAAATTTACTTCTAGGTTATTCTGGATTAATATCTCTTGGAACAGCAGGATTTATGGGGATGGGGACTTACCTAACAGCATTTATAACAGCTGATTTAGGTTTGCCTTTTGAATTGGCACTGATAATATCAGTTGCTGTACCTATGCTTATAGGGGTTTTAACCGGTTTAGTGTCTTTAAGGATAGAGGGATATTATTTAGCGATTGCAACTCTAGCTATATCTGAAATCTTAAGAAAAGTTTTTATTGAGTTTGATTTTATTACAAATGGATTTTCAGGCAAACAAGCACAATATCCTAAATTATTAGGTTTTTTGCAGCTAGATAGAAATGGGACATATATACTGATAGTCTTCTTTTTAATACTTGTAATGGTAATGATGCACAATCTAGTAAACAGCCATACGGGAAGAGCACTTTCTACTATGAGAGGCAGTGAAGCAGCTGCTAGTGCAATGGGGGTAAATATCTATAGACATAGGCTTTTATCTTTTGCTATAGCTGTAGCCTTTTCAGCATTAGGTGGAGTATTGTATATGCACTTTGTTAGATACACATATCCTAATGCTTGGATTTTGATGTTATCATTAAACATTCTAGCTGTTATAGTAATTGGTGGAATTAGAAGCATATCAGGTACTGTATTAGGTGCATTTATAGTTTTTGGAGTTCCGGACTTAATTTTAAAAAGATTACCAGTCATAGGAAGTATCGACGGTGCAGCATATATATTTAATGGAGTATTGATAATATTAGTTATTTTGTTTTACCCTAATGGTTTAATTAACATTAGGTATGACATTCAGAGAAATTTACGAAAGCTTTTTAAGAAAGGAGAGGAAATCAATGGATAATATGAATAATAAAGTACTCAAGATTGAGAACCTCTCCATTGCTTTTGGCGGCTTAAAGGCAGTAGATGATTTATCCTTCGACATTAATGAAGGTGAGATATTTGGGCTTATTGGGCCAAATGGAGCAGGAAAAACAACTGTGTTTAATTGCATTACACAGTTTTACAAGCCTGATGAAGGGAAGATTTATTTTAAGAATAATAAAGGTGAAGTAGAAGATTTAGTTGGAGTAAAAACTCATGAGATAATAGGAAAAGGCCTAGTAAGAACATTCCAAAACATTGAACTAATAAGGGAATTGACTGTAGTTGAAAATGTAATGGTAGGAGCTCATATTGATTTTAAGGCTTCATTATTTAATCAATTCTTTAGATTAAAAAAGACTAGGGAAGAAGAGGCAAAAATAAGGAAAAGAGCAGAAGATATACTAGATCACATGGGGCTTTTAGCAATAAAGGATATGTTAACAGCAGGGCAACCTTATGGAGTTCTTAAAAAAATTGAACTAGCAAGAGCTTTGATGCTAAATCCAAAATTAATAATTTTAGATGAACCTGCAGCGGGCTTAAACGATACAGAGACACTCTCTCTAGTTAACTTAATAAGAGAAATAAGAGATGAGAGAAATTGTTCAATACTGTTGATAGAACATGATATGAAATTTGTAAATGGTTTATGTGATAGAATATGTGCTATCAACTTTGGAAAGCTTCTTGCGATTGGAACTCCTCAAGAAATTCAAAAAAATCAGGAAGTCCAAATTGCCTATCTTGGAAAGGAGGACGACTAATGAATGAGTGTCTTGGAATTAAAAATTTAAAGGTCAATTATGGAAGTATAGAAGCTCTAAAAGGTATAGACATATCAGTTAAAGAGGGGCAGATAGTTGCACTTCTTGGCGCAAATGGAGCAGGTAAAACCACTACATTGAGAAAGATTTCTGGCATATTGGAAGCCAAAAGTGGAAATGTACAATTCTTCGGAGAAGATATTACTAATTTGCCACCTCATAAAATTGCTGCAAAAGGGATTATTCAGTCTCCAGAAGGAAGGCAAGTATTTAGAGATCTGACTGTTGAAGAAAATCTAATGGTGGGGGCCTATACCGTTAAGAGCAATAAAGAGGTAAAAAATAATTTCGAAAGAGTTTATTCTTATTTTCCTGCATTAAAAGAAAGGAAAAATCAGATATCTGCGACATTATCTGGTGGAGAGCAACAAATGCTAGCTATAGGAAGAGCTTTAATGGGTAGTCCCAAGCTTTTATTATTAGATGAGCCATCCCTAGGGCTTGCGCCCTTGATTGTAAAAAATATATTTCAAATCATTAAAGAAATCAGAAATGATGGGACGACAGTATTATTAGTTGAGCAGAATGCATTACAAACACTTAAAATAGCTGATTATGCTTATGTGTTAGAAGTAGGCAAAATCGGGATGGAAGGGAGTGCTGAAGAGCTTAGAAATGATAGTACATTAATTGAAGTTTATTTGGGAGGAAAAAATTAAAAAATGGAGGTATTAAAATGAATAAAAGAATTTCTATTATCTTGGTTTTAGCAATGCTTTTGTCAACATTAGCCGGATGTACAGGTGGTAATGAATTAGCGCAAGGTGTTACAGATACTACAGTAAAAGTAGGAAACACTGCAGCTACTTCTGGTGCTTTTGCAGCAGTAGGGGTACCTTTTAATGCAGGTATAGAAGCGTATTTTAAAATGGTAAATGATGCAGGTGGAGTAGATGGAAGAAAAATTGAATTTGTCCACTATGATGATGAGTTTGACCCAATAAAGGCGACTACATTTACTGAAAGACTAATAAATGATGACAAAGTGTTTGCTATTGTTGGACACTTTGGAACACCAACTATAGGAGCAACATTAGATTTACTAAAAGAAACAGGAATACCAGCAGTTTATTTTGCTGCAGGGATAGCAGCTTTATATAATGAAGATGCTACTACTCCTGAAAAAGGCAAAGGATTATTCCCAGTACAACCTATTTATGTAACGGAAGGTAGATTAATAGTTGCTAGAGCAATAGAAGAACACAATGCTAAAAAAATAGGTGTAATCTACACAAATGATGATGCTGGTAAAGATTTATTAGCTGGTGTAGAAAATCAAGTAGAAAAACTAGGTGGAGATTACGTTGTTGTAAAAGAGCAAGTAAATCCAGGAGCAACAGATGTATCAAGCCAAGCATTAAAGATGAAAAATGAAAATGTTGATGTAATAGTAGCTGCATCTATTCAAGCAACACTTCCAACAATCATAAAGGGACTAATAGCTCAAGGAGTTAACAAACCTGTATTTACAACATATTCAAATGCAGATGCTACAACAATAGCTAACTTCCAAGCTGATTATGCGACTGCTGCAAACAAATTCCCTATATATTCAAATGCATGGGTAGATTTGAGCAATCAAGAAGAAGTAGATGAATTTGTACAAGGAATGACAAACTTCGGTAAACCTGAGTATGCTGCAAATGCGTTTTCAATGGCAGGATGGATTGCTGGATATTTCTTCGTAGAAGGTCTTAGAAGAGTTGAGGGAGAAACACTTAATTGGGAAAATTATATAAATGGAATGGAAAAAGAACCATTTAAAATACCAATGGGCGGAACAGTTGATTTTGCTAATGGCAAGAGATTAGGTACTCAAGCAATGTCACTATTAAAAGTATCAGATGATGGCTCAGCTTGGGAAGTTGTAAAACCTGTAGAAGATTTAAATGTTATATTAGATAGAGTTCAATAGAAAATGAAAAGCCGCATGATTAGTCATGCGGCTTTATATTAGATACCTAGTACTTCCTCAACTGGAGTATAAGGCATATCAAATGCTTCTGCTACTGATTTATAAACAATTTTACCATCTATAACATTTGCACCTTTTCTCAATGGTTCCTCATCTATCAAAGCTTTTTTCCATCCTTTGTTGGCAATTCTAACTGCATATGGTAAAGTTACATTTGTCAATGCAAAGGTTGATGTTCTAGGAACAGCACCAGGAATATTTGCAACTGCATAATGAATTACATCGTGTTTTACAAATATTGGATCAGCATGAGTAGTAGCATGATCTATAGTTTCAACACAACCACCTTGGTCTATAGCCACATCGACTATTACACTTCCTGGCTCCATTTGTTTAACCATTTCTTCGGTTATTAATTTAGGAGCTTTTGCCCCAGGGATAAGAACGCCGCCTACAACTAAATCTGCTGTCTTGATAACTTGAGTTAAGTTGTAATTATTTGAATACAAGGTTTCAATGCTTCCCATAAACACTTCGTTTAGATATCTTAATCTATCAACATTGATATCTACAACAGTAACTCTTGCACCAAGACCAACAGCTCTTCTAAGTGCTGCTGTTCCAACAATACCAGCACCTACTATAACTATATGAGCTGGAGGAACACCTGTTACCCCGTCTACTAAAACACCTTTTCCACCTTTTGATTTTTCTAGGTAAATTGAGCCTTCTTGAATAGCCATTCTACCAGCTACCTCACTCATAGGTGTCAATAAAGGCAATGATCTATCTGGATTTTGTACTGTTTCATATGCGATTGCTACTACACCTGATTTAGCAAGTTCTTTTGTCAATTCTTCATCTGCTGCTAAATGGAGATATGTGAATATTATCAAATCTTTTCTAAAGTACTGATACTCTGAAGGAAGTGGTTCTTTTACCTTCATTATCATATCTGCTTGTTCCCAAACCATTTTAGCTTCAGGGAGTATTTCAGCCCCTTGTGCTTTGTAAGATTCATCACTAAAACCTGAACCTAGACCAGCATTTGTTTCAACTAATACTTTGTGCCCAGCTCTTACAAGTGCATCAACACCAGCAGGTGTTATAGCGACACGATTTTCTTGAGCTTTTATTTCTTTAGGGACTCCTACAATCATTTATAAAGCCTCCTTTATTATTTATAATTAGCTCGTTGCAAAACTCTACAACTCGCATATTTACTGCCTTTTTTTATATTGAAATGGCTAGATTCCCCCCATTTTGGGTATATATACAGTGTAAAAA
>NZ_JBSQIL010000087.1:0-6219 GCF_055108775.1 Soehngenia sp.
AAACAAAGGATGCATTGGTATTACTTGCTAACTCTAATGGGGTATCAGGTCAAGAAAATAATCTGCACAAAGTTATAATTGAGCTATTTGAGTCCCTTGTTGATGAAGTAGAAGTAGATTCATTAGGCAATTTAATATTTTATAAAAAGAGTACAAATAAATCTGATTTCAAATTGATGTTAGCAGCACACATGGATGAGATAGGTTTAATAGTTAATAAAATTGAAGAAAACGGATTTTTAAGATTCTCAGAGGTTGGAGGGATAGATAAGAAAACTCTTGTAGGGCAAGAGGTTTTAGTGCATGGTAAAGAAACTATTTTAGGAATAATCGGAACAAAACCACCTCATATGATGAGTAACGAAGAACAAGAGAAAAGTATAAAAATAGAGGACATGATAATAGATACTGGATTCAATAAAGAAGAAGTTGAGAAAATTGTTAAAATTGGTGACTTTATAACTATACGAAGAGAAGCTATAGTACTTGAAAACGAAAGAATTTCAGGAAAATCCATGGATGATCGAGTTGGTGTGGTCGTATTATATGACATTGCAAAAAGGCTTCAAACATTAAAGCATAACATAGATGTATATTTTGTATGTACAGTTCAAGAGGAATTAACTATGAGTGGTGGAATGACGAGTACATATAAAATCAACCCAGATATTGGAATAGCTATTGATGTAGGATTTGGTTATACTCCAGAATTAAAGAGAAATCAAACTTTGTTAATGGGACATGGTCCTGGTATTGCTTTAGGTGGGAATATTGATAGTAGTTTACGTAACAAAATAATTAATATTGCTAAAGAATTAAATATACCATATCAAATAAATGTAGTTCCCGGGCAAACAGGAACAGATGCTAGGTCAATACAGATAACTAGAGAAGGCATTCCTACACTTTTAATTTCCATTCCGTTGCGTTATATGCATACTTCGGTTGAATTAGTTGATTTGAAAGATGTGAGTTTTACTTCAATTCTTATATCAGAATTTATTAGAACTATTGGAAACAAGCCAGAAGTTATAAATGATATTGTGGAGGAATAATTATGCTTTTAGAAAAATTAACTTTAGCAAATGGCGTATCAGGGAACGAAAAGGAAGTAAGAAATTTAATATATAAAGAAATAATAGACTTTGCTGATTATATTAAAATCGACAAAATAGGTAATATAATAGCTTATAAGAAAGGTAAAAAGAAGACCGATAAAAAAATATTATTTATTGCTCACATGGATGAAGTAGGATTGATTGTTACAGACATAGATGAGAATGGGTTTTTAAAATTTTCAACTGTTGGAGGAGTTGATAAGAGAGTTTTAGTATCGAAAACTGTTAAAATTGGAGAAAATAAAATACCAGGAGTTATCGGATCAAAGCCAATCCATTTACAAAAAAAGAGTGAAAGAAATGAAGCATTTGAATTAGAAGATTTATATATTGACATTGGAGTAGATTCTAGAACAGATGCAGAAATCAAAGTTAATATTGGAGATTATGTTGCTTTTGATACAAAATATGAAGAATTTGGAAACGGATGCATTAAAGCAAAAGCTTTAGATGACAGAGTAGGATGTTCTATTTTAATTGATCTAATTAAAGATGAAAACATAGAATACGATTTCTATGTAGCATTTTCGGTTATGGAAGAAATTGGATTAGTTGGGGCTGGGCCTGTTGCATTTAACGTAAAGCCTGACATATGTGTTATTGTAGAAGGAACTTTATGTTATGAGATGCCTAACTTAGATTCCCATTTGATGCCAACTAGATTAGGATATGGTCCGGCAATTTCACTAATTGACAGACATACTTTATATGATTTTGAACTTAGAGAAAAGACTGTCTCATTAGCAAAACAACACAATATCCCATATCAGTACAGAAAAACTTCAAGTGGTGGTAATGATGCTGGAGAGATACAAGTATCTGGAGAAGGAGCAAAAGTACTAGCGCTTTCAGTTCCAACCAGAAATATTCATAGTTCTTCTTCAATCATAAAAAAAGATGATTATTTTAATACTTTATCATTGATAAAATATTTGATACCAAGTATTTGCAAGGAGGATAAATAAGATGATAGATTCTAATTTGTTAAAAAATATGGTTTCTATATATGGGCCATCATCAAGAGAAGAAAGAATAAGAAATTTAATAATTAAAGAAATAGAAGAATATGTAGATGAAATAAAAATTGATCAATTAGGGAATCTGATAGCACATAAGGCGGGATGCGGGGATAAACTTATGATCTCAGCTAATATGGATCAACTTGGTTTTATTGTTATAGATATTGATGAAAAAGGATTTATCAGATTTACAAACATTGGTAAATGCGAGCCAATTCACCTGATTGGTCAAAGAGTACAATTTGAAAATGGAATTAAAGGTGTGATTTTTTATGAAGAGAATAGTACTGAAAATAAGATAACATTTGAAAAATTATATATTGATATAGGAAGCAATAAAAAAGAAGATACTTTAAGCAAAGTTAATATTGGTGATATTTGTATATTAGCAAATGAATATATTGAAAATGAAATTACCATTATATCTCCTAACCTAGACGATAGATTAGGCTGCTATATATTAGTCGAAGTGATTAAGAATTTAAATAATACTGAATATGATTTATATTTTGTGTTTACAACTCAAGGGAAAGTTGGAGCTAGGGGAGCAAAAACTGCAGCATTTTCAATTGAACCTGACATTAGCTTAGTCATAGATGTAAATAGGGCTGGAGATACACCAAAACAAGAAAGATCTAATGTAAAATTATTTAATGGGGTAACAATTGATATAATGAATAATTCATATATAACTCACTCAGAGATTAAAAACACTTTATTGGATTTAGTAGTTAAAAACAATATTAAATATCAATTAGAAGTTTCGGATGATGATATTACAGATGCGGGTTCAATACATTTGTCGAAATATGGAGTAAAGACAACAGTTGTATCTATTCCTTGCAGATATGTGCATACTTCTTCTGAAATAGCAACTAAAGAGGATATTATTATGTGTTTGAAACTCATTAATTCATTTATTGGAAAACTATAGAGAATTAATAAAATTTGATTAAAATAAGTTATTTTTTGTTGAATAGTGGTATATATTATGATAGAATTAAAACAATCATAAAAGAGCATAAAAGGTCATATTAAATCATAGATTTGGAGGTATATGATGAAAGGTAAAAGAGTGTACGGTGGAATTGCCATAGGTAGGGCCTTTCTAGTGATGGATGTAAAAATTGAGAATGTGATAAAAAAGGAAAATATTGATATTAATAAGTTAGAGACAGAGATTGATAGATTTGAGTTAGCCCATAAGAAAACTATTCAAGATATTGAAAAACTTAAAGAACATGCATTAAATACTATAGGTACTAGTGAAGCAGAAATATTTGAAGCTCATTTGGATATGGTAAAAGATCCTTTCTTTATTGAATCCATAATAAAAAAAATTAAAAACAATTTGATTAACGCAGAGTATGCTGTATTAGAAGCAAGAAATGAAATACTTAAAACTTTTAATAATATGCAAGATGAATATTTGAAAGCAAGGGCTAATGATATTTTAGACGTTACAGATACACTCCTTAAAAACTTAATGGGAATAGAAAATCAAAATATCGCAAATATTTCAACTGAAGCAATAGTTGTCGCAAAAGACTTGAAGCCTTCTCAGACAATTCAGTTAAATAACTATGTAAAGGGTATAATTCTTGAGGAGGGAAGTGTAACAAGCCATGCAGCAATTGTAGCAAAAGCAAAGGGAATACCTACTCTTGTAGGAGTTGAAGGTGCCCTTGATAAAATAAAAAATAACAGTTTAATTGTAATGGATTGTGAAAAAGAAAAGATAATAATTGATCCTTCAAAAGAAGAACTTGAGTATTATACTAAAATAGAAGCTAAACAAACAGAAGAAAAAGTAAGGTTGAGCAAATATAAAAATAAGAAGTGTTTAACAAAAGATGGTTTTGAGATAAAAATATTCGGCAATGTCGGTTCTATTGAAGAAGCCAAATTAGTAAAAGAAAATGGTGGGTTTGGTATAGGTTTGCTTAGAACTGAACTTATCTATATGAATAGTAAACATTTTCCAACAGAGGAAGAACAATATAATTATTATAGCGAAATAGTTAAGATCATTCCTGATGAAGTAATTATAAGAACCTTAGACATCGGTGGGGATAAAATGTTACCCTATTATAAATTCCCTGAAGAAATGAATCCATTTCTAGGATTGAGAGCGATTAGATTTTGCCTAAAGAATAAGGATATTTTCAAAACACAACTACGTGCTATTCTTAGAGCAAGTGCATTTGGAAAAGTTAAAATTATGTTACCTATGGTAAGTAATTTGGAAGAAATAATAGAAAGTAAAAAAATTATTGAAGAAGCAAAGAAAGAGTTAAAAAATGAACATATAAAATTTGATGAAGATATTGAAGTAGGTATAATGATAGAAATTCCTGCTGCTGCAATTTCAGCAGATATATTAGCAAAAGAAGTTGACTTTTTTAGTATCGGCACAAATGATTTAATTCAATATAGTTGTGCTGTTGACAGAATGAACAAGAATGTATCTTACCTATATGACCCATACCATCCAAGTGTTTTAAGACTAATAAAGATGACAATTGATGCTGCAAAAAATAACAATATCGAAGTTGGAGTTTGTGGGGAAACTGCTGGGGATCCTGATTTTTCAATAATCCTTGCAGGAATGGGGGCAGATGAGCTCTCAATGAGTGCTTCAATGATCCCTTATATTAAAGATACAATCGCACGATATAACAGAAATGAACTTGAAAAAATAACTTCAAATGTAATGAATCAATCTGATTCAAAATCTGCCTACGAGGCATTAATTGGAGGTAAAAATGCTAATTAATGAAAATTTAATTTTGTTAAACTCAAATGCAAAAAATAAAAACGATTTAATCAGAGATTTGTCTATATTAGCAAATAATGATGGGAAAATTAATAATATAGATGAATATATTGAAGCAGTTTTAAAAAGAGAAAGGGAATACAGCACAGCAGTAGGTTTTGGGGTAGCTATTCCTCATGGAAAGAGTGACAGTGTTATTGAACCTTTTCTCGCATTTGCTCGTGTGAATGATATTGACTGGGATTCTCCTGACGGAAAACCTGTTGACATAGTATTTCTGATAGGGGTTCCTGAAAAAGATGCAGGTTCATTACATTTAAAAATCTTAGCTAATTTATCTAGAAAATTGATGAAAGAAGATTTCAGAGAATCATTAAGAAATATTAGTTCTAAGCAAGAACTATTAGAATTTCTTAATAAGAGCGAACTGGGGTTTTAAAAAAATGTTAGCTGATGAAAGAAAATTATTAATACTTGAAATGTTAAAAAAAAATAAAAGCCTTTCAGTAAGAGAACTTTGTCAAAAATTAAATGCTTCTGAATCAACTATTAGGAGAGATTTAAAAGAATTAGAGAATAATGGCAAGTTGAAAAGAACTCATGGAGGAGCCATAATAAAGGAGTTTTTCAATTTAGAATTTGAGGAAAATGTAAAACAAAAGGAAAACAAATATTTGAATGAAAAAAAAGAAATTGCCTATGTTGCTTTCTCAAAAATTCGCGAAAACAGTTCTATAATTATTGATGCTGGTACAACAACATTAGAACTAGCAAAATTAATAGGGCAATCAAATTTAAAATTAACGGTTGTAACTAACTCTACTGATATTTCTAATGCTTTATCCATGAATCAAAATTGTTTAATTTACTTAATTGGAGGGAAATTAAGAAATAATACACTAGCAACTGTAGGAAATTATAGTGTAGAATTCATTAAAAATTTCAACGCACAAATTGCATTCATAGGGACAAATGGCATTACTATAGACAATGCTTTTACAACACCAGATTTAGAGGAAGCTCAAATCAAAAAAGCTATGATATCTTGTGCAAATGAAGTTTATGTATTAGCAGATAGCTCTAAATTTGGGATTGTTGCATTGGTAAAGATATCAGATTTTTCTGATATAGATGGAATTATAACTGACAATAAGATTGAAAAAAATATCTTGAAAGAGTATGCAAATGCTGAAGTTCTTATAATTACAAACAATGGAAGGTGATAATTTGATTTCTACAGTTACATTAAATCCCGCAATTGATAAAACTTTGATTTTAAACGAATTGAAAATAGGAAAAGTAAATA
>NZ_JBSQIL010000088.1:0-6007 GCF_055108775.1 Soehngenia sp.
AAATATTAACTGGATCTATATCAATACTCAATTTATTTAATTTATATCTTTTCTTATCTCTATTTTTTATAAATACCCAATCAATATAGTTCAGTAACTCATATTTTAATTTATTACTGTACTTTATTGTCACTTGATATCTGAAATTATTATTAATTTTTTCTATAGGTGCTACATGAGGTTTGCTTATCATTGAAATGTCATGCCCATTTTTTTCTAAAATTTCACTAAAATTATTGTATTGGTCAATAATTTCAGACTTAACATCATCAGGATTTGGACCATAAACAGTTATTAACACTATGTTAGTAAATGGTGGATATTGAAATTCCTTTCGCAGGTTAATTTCAGTATTATAAAAATTTTCATAATCATTTTCCTTAGCATATCTTATACTATAGTGATCTGGATTGTATGTTTGAATAATAACATTTCCGTTAACTCTTCCTCTTCCCGCTCTTCCAGATACTTGAGTAATAAGTTGGAATGATCTCTCTGAAGATCTAAAGTCAGGGATAAAAATAGTAGTGTCAGCTGCAACAATCCCAACTAAAGATACATTAGGAAAGTCAAACCCTTTAGAAATCATTTGAGTACCAATTAGAATATCAATCTCATTGTTTTTCATAGCTTCATAAACTTCTTTATAGTCATCCCTATGGATAATAGTATCACTATCTACTCTTTTTACTTTGGCATTAGGAAACATATTTTTTGTTACTGTTTCTAATTTTTCTGTCCCAATACCAAATTCTTTAAATTTTTCACTCCCACAAACTGGGCAATGGTTAGGAAATCTTTTTGTTTTCCCACAATAATGGCAAATAAGTCTATTTTTTTGTTTGTGCGATGTCATACTTACATCACAACTATCACATTTTACAACATATCCACATTTTCTGCAAGAAACAAAACTTGAATAGCCTCTTTTGTTTAAAAATAGTATAACTTGTTGTTTTCTTTGAATTGTTTTTAATATTTTATCATATAGTAAACGGCTAAATATTGAAGTATTTCCATTATTTATTTCATCCCTCATATCAACTACATCTATCATCGGTAAACTAGATGACTCAACTCTATTTTTTATCTCTAACAGTTCATAAATTGAATTTTTTGCATTATAATAACTTTCTATAGAGGGTGTAGCAGACCCTAAGATCAACTTTGCACCTTCCAATTCACATCTTTTAAGTGCTACATCTATAGTATTATATTTAGGATCTACTGATGACTTATAGCTATTCTCATGTTCTTCATCGATTATTAAAAGGCCTAATCTGTTTATAGGGGCAAAAACTGCTGATCTGGCTCCGATAACAATATCTAGCTCTCCTCTTTTTATCTTATACCATTGATCTAGTTTTTGTAATAAAGTTAATTTACTGTGTAATACAGCAACTCTTTGTCCAAATCTTCCAACAAACCTTTCAATAATCTGTGGAGTCAATAAAATCTCAGGCACTAGAATAATCGAGCTTTTATTTTCTTTCAACATTTCTTCTACAAGCTGTAAATATATTTCAGTCTTACCACTTCCAGTTATTCCATGAATCAAAAATGAATTGCTTTTTCCTTCAATAATTCTTTCGAAAGCATATTTCTGTTCTTGATTTAAATTATGCTTATCATAATAAGGAATTTCTGAAGTAATAATATTGTTATTTACCTTTTTTACAGCTTCTACAAGTAAATTTTTCTCAATAAGCTTAAAAATAGTGCTATATGATGTATTAAATTCTTCATATAATTCATTTAAAGTCATTTCTTCTTTCGGCCAAGCACTTAACCAAATATCTATCTGTTTTTTAGCATTTTTAGGAATTCTTTCTAATCCTTCTTCTTCCTTGACTTTTTTGTTTTTTGAGTAAAATTTTAATTGCCTATCGATACTCACATTATTCACAATATATTTTTGAAGAAGTATTGAATTATCCGTCATTTTTTTGATTACATCATTTATGTTTTTATCTGGTATTTGAGGTAAAGAATCTATATTTATGAAATTATCACTTTTTTCAAATAATTTTAGAATGATATTTTCTTCCATTGAAGGAACATAATGAATATTGTTGTTTAAAGCATAAGATAATTTTATGTTTTTTATATCTGGTGGAGGCATAAATAAATTAAATGAATCAATATAAGTTGATAAATATTCTTTCTTTATCCACAAAGCTAAAGCTATTTGTGTCTCTGAAATAAGTGGTGTCTCATCAATAACATCAAATATAGATTTAATGTCATTAATTTCATCAGGAGAATGTTGATCTTCACGTACTTTTAATATAATACCAATTGCTATATTGTTTTTCTTACCAAAAGGGACTAAGACTCTCTTCCCAATGCATATTTTATCTGCTAAGTTATCTGATACACTATATGTAAAAGTTTTATCTAGTGCTCTAGATTTACTATACAAAATAACATCTAGTAGTTTCACTTTATCCCTCCATTTAAATAAAATAAAGCTAGTCATCTAGCTTTATTTTATTATTTCCTTAACTTTATCTATTATTATATGAGCTAAATCTGTTTTTTGCATTATAGGGAAGGTCTCAATTTTCCCATTCTTATAAATAATTGAAGCAATGTTAGTATCTATTTCAAAACCTGCTCCAGGTATTGTTATGTCATTTGCTACAATAAAATCCAAATTCTTCTTTTCTATTTTTTTTAAAGCATTTTCTATTAATTCTTCGGTTTCCGCAGCAAAACCAACTATAATTTGTCCATCCCTTTTCTTTGCCCCGAAATATGCAGCTATATCTGGAGTTTTTTCAAATTCTACAATAATTTTTTCTTCTCCATCTTCTTTTTTAATTTTTCTATTAGAAATATGTGATGGTTTAAAATCAGCTGGAGCTGCAGCTTTTATTAATACATCAGCATTACTAAAGTATTCATCTATTTTTTGAAGCATTTCCTGAGTTGTTCTAACACTTTCTAATTTGATACCATCAGGGATAGATAAATTTGATGGCCCAGAAATCAAAGTAACTTCTGCCCCTCTATTATATGCCTCTTCAGCAATTGCATATCCCATTTTCCCACTTGATCTATTAGTAATATATCGAACAGGATCTAATGCTTCTTGAGTAGGACCAGCTGTTACAATGATTTTTTTACCAATTAAATCCTTTGGGGTAAAAAATCTTTTTAAATATTCTATTATTTGAACTGGTTCAGCCATTTTTCCGGCACCTTCATCTCCACATGCTAATCTACCTTCCCCAGGACTAATAAATTCGTATCCTAATTCTTTTAATTTAGAAATATTGTTTTGTAGAATAATATTTTTATACATTTGTGTATTCATAGCAGGTGCAAATACCACTTTTTTAGTTGTTGCCATAATTACAGTTGTTAGCAAATTATCAGCTATGCCATTTGCAATTTTCCCTATAGTATTAGCTGTAGCTGGTGCAACTAAAATTACATCAGCTTTTTTTGCCAATGATATATGTTCAACCTGCATCTCATCCACTAATCCAAACATGTCAAAATGAACTCTGCTTTGTGACATTGTTTGAAAGGATAGCGGAGTTATAAACTCTGTAGCGCCCTTTGTCATTATAACTTCTACATTAGCATTTTCTTTTTTTAACTTACTTATTAAATCCAATGTTTTATATATAGCAATACCACCAGTAACTCCAATTAAAATATTTTTATCTTTAAACACAAAAATCACCTACTTGATAAGGTTTTTTTGGGAATCTCATATTTGACTTTTCCGGCAGCTATCTCTTCAAGGGCTATACAAACTGGTTTATTAGAATGAGAGTTCACTCTAGGTTTTGAACCATCAATTATTTGCCTAGCTCTTTTGGCAGCTATAGATGCTAATACATATTTATTGTCACAGCTATTTAAAAAATCATCTAAATTTCTATTCATGATCAATACCCCCTAGTCCCAATATTTTTTCTTTTATATCCTTTTGTCTCTTAACTCTCAACTTTTCAGCATGAATTATAGCTTCTATATCTTCAACAGCTTTTTCTATTTTATCATTTACTACAAAGAAGTCATATTCACCAACAAAATCAAGTTCTTTAAATGCATTTTCAAAACGTGTATTGATATCTGATTCGCTTTCTGTACCTCTTTTTATAATTCTATTTTTTAGCTCATCCATAGTAGGAGGAAGTAAAAAGATAAACACAGCATCTTTACAATTCTTTTTTATTTGCAAAGCACCTTGAACATCTATTTCCAGTAAGACTATTTCACCTTTATCAATTTGCTCATACACGAAATCCCTCGGAGTTCCATAGTAATTATTATGTACTAGGGCATATTCTAGGAATTCATCAGCTTTAACCATTGTATCAAATTCATTCTCAGAAACAAAATAATAATTTTTCCCATTCTCCTCCCCAATACGTGGTTTTCTTGTAGTTACAGATACAGAGAATATAATATCTTTTCTTTTTTCCATTAATGCTTTACTAACAGTTCCCTTCCCACTGCCAGATGGTCCAGATAATACCAATAAAAATCCTTTACTCAATTTTTTCACCTTCTTTAATATGATCATGATTTTCACTATTTTGCAATCTATGGGCTAATGTTTCAGGTTGCAAGGGAGATAATACAACATGCCCACTGTCCATTATTAGAACAGCTCTAGTCCTTCTACCATATGTTGCATCAATCAGCGTATTTGAAACTTTTGCTTCTTGTATGATTCGTTTTATCGGCGCTGATTCAGGACTTAATACGACTATTATTCTTCCAGTTGATACCATGTTTCCAAACCCAATATTAGTAAACATATAATTACACCTCATTATTCTATATTCTGTACTTGTTCTCTAATCTTTTCTAATTCCGTTTTCAATTCAACCACCTGATTTGTGATTGTTAAATTAGTTGATTTACTTCCGATTGTGTTGCACTCGCGATTTATTTCTTGAATCAAAAAATCTAATTTTCTTCCGATAATATCTTCATTTTCAAGTATTTGCTTAAATTGAATTATGTGACTTTTTAATCTTGTTATCTCTTCATCAATTCCTGATCTGTCAGCAAATATTACTATTTCCATAGCTAATCTATCTTCATCAACTGGTATATTCTCTAAAATAGAACTAATTCTTTGTTCTAATTTTAATTTATATTCATCAACTAAAGTGTATGAAATAGATTCTATAGAGCTTATTATGTTTTCTATATTTCCAATTTTATCTAGTAAATCTTTTTTTAATTGATTGCCTTCGTTTATTCTCATATTATTGAAATCTTCAAGAGCTCCTTTTAACACTAAATTTATGCCGTTAGAAAGGATGTTATCGTCAATATCTTGTTCTTGACGAGAAATAATATCTGGAAGTTTTATAAAATCAGAAATATATAGTTCTCCTGGTATGTTTATAGTTTCCTTTATACTATTAAAGGCATTTAAATATGATTTCGCAATGTTTAAGTCTGGAACAATCTTTATTAATGAATCACTTAGAAAATCAAAAGAAAAGTAAATATCAACTTTCCCTCTGTCAATGTTCTGTTTAGCAATTCTCTTGATAGTTTCTTCGTATTTTAAAATATATCTTGGAATTTTTACATTGATATCTAAATATCTATGATTTACAGATTTTATCTCGCATTATATCTTTAATGTACTATCTTCATAGATATATTTACCATATCCAGTCATACTTCGTACCATTTTAACCACCTCATTTTTTTCTATTATATGACTAATTAATAATTTATAATATAGTTTATTAAGAAATATTAATATATTATCTTACTTTTACTTTTAAAGTCAATCTGTTAATATAGATTAGTAAGGAGATGGAGGTTTTTTTATGTCATATGATGGAATTGTAACTAATGGAGTGGTAAAAGAATTAAATTCGATAATTTTAAATGGAAGAATTGATAAAATATATCAACCTGAAAAAGATGAAATAATTATTCAAATTTATAATAATGGTTTTAATTATAAACTCTTGATTTCTGCAAGCAGCACATACCCACGTTTATATTTAACTGAAAA
>NZ_JBSQIL010000089.1:0-5983 GCF_055108775.1 Soehngenia sp.
TTGTTTATATCTTCAATGATTTCAGATAGATTTAAATCATCATGATTTTTTTCTAATAATTCAATATATCTTCTTTTCCCTCTTTCTTCTGGCTTAGCAGTTATAAAAAATTTATGTGTCGCATTAGGCAGTACAACTGTCCCGATATCTCGTCCGTCCATAATTACGTTGTTATTTTCTGCCATTTTTTGTTGTAATTCTACCATTTTCTTCCTTACTTCAGGATAGCTAGATACATAAGAAACATTCTTGCTTACATTATTCTCTCTGATTTTATCATCTACTATTTCACCATCTAAATAAATATGATTATTTGAAAAGGTTATTTCTGTATCATCTATTAAGCTTAAGACTTCACTTTTATTTTGAGGATCCAATCCCTTCTCTAGTACCTTTAAAGTATAAGCTCTGTACATTGCTCCTGTATCTATATATTCTAATTTTAATTTTTCAGCTACTTTTTTTGCAACTGTGCTTTTTCCTGCTCCAGCAGGCCCATCGATTGCTATTGCAATATGTACTTTGTTCATAATTCCTCCTATAAAAATACAGCCACCCAAAGGTGGCAACCTAATTTGATAGATCAGGTCTAAGAATTTTAGCATCCTTTAAGTAGACATGTTTAGCTTCATCTTGGTTCATCTCAGATACACATAAAATTAAAACCCTAATACATTTTGAAAGGCTTCCCTCAACATCCATTTCCTGTAAACACATTAAGCTGCATTGGGTGTACTCTAATATTCGTGCAGCTTTTGCAGGATATACAGCATTTAAATCTTTGGTTGCAGTGAATAAAATGCATATTACATCATTTTTTTTCAGTTTGTTTTCATTTTCTATAGTTGTTAATAACTCTATTGTTGAAGATAAAATACTTTCCTCTGTATTGTCATCAACTGTTATAGCACCTCTAATTGAAATTGTATTCATTACTTGCTCCTTTATAATTATATAATATTAACTGAGTGTTAACAAGCACTTTATACATTTATTCCAGCCAAATAACCAGTTGAAAAAGCTATCTGTAGATTATATCCCCCAGTTAACGCATCAACATCTAGTATTTCACCAGCAAAATATAAACCTGAAATAATTTTCGACTCCATTGTCGATGGATTTATTTCATCTACATTAACACCACCACTTGTAACAATGGCTTCTTCAATAGGTCTAAACCTCACAAATTCCATTTTAAGTTTTTTTATAGAAATCACTAATTTTTGTCTTTCTATTTTTGTTATCTGATTAACTTTCTTTGTTGGTTCTATAGTTGAGTTTGAAAGAATCCACTCTATAGTTTTCTTTGGAAGTAAGTCATTGAGAGCATTTTTTATTTCTTTATTTTTATATTTTTCAAAATCTCTTAATATTCTTGCTTCTAGTTTTTCTTCAGATAGTGCCGGTTTTAAATCCAAAAACAATTCTATATCTGGTACATATTTATTAATATAATTGCTCATTGTTAAAACTATAGGCCCAGAAATTCCAAAATGAGTAAATAACATTTCTCCAAATTCCTTATGTATCAATTTCCCATTTTTCAAAAAAGCACTTAGCTCAACATTCTTTAATGATAGTCCTTTGGTTTCATTTAAAAATTGACTATTTATTTCAATTGGAACTAATGAGGGTTTTAATTCTTTTATTGTGTGTCCAAATTTTTTCGCAAATTTGTATCCATCACCTGTAGACCCTGTTGCTGGGTAGCTTACTCCGCCTGTAGTTATTATGACTTTATCAAACTCTTGTTTTTCACACCCATTTAGTTCGATAATAAATTTATCATTTCTTAAGTAAATATCAGTAACTTTTGAATTTAAGCATAAATTCACATTACTATTTTTTATATATTTTTCCAAAGCATTTATTACATCGATCGATTTGTCTGATTGAGGGAATACTCGATTACCTCTTTCTACTTTAAGTTCTAATCCAAGGTCGATTAAATTATTTATTAGCATTTCATTAGTGAAGGTATATAGAGCACTATATAAGAATTGATGATTTGTTACAATATTATCAAAAAATTCATCAATTGGAGATGCATTAGTGACATTACATCTACCCTTCCCTGTTATCATTAATTTTTTGCCTATGATCTTGTTTTTTTCAAATAATGTTACATTTTTACCACGATTAGCAGCTACACAACTAGCTATGATTCCTGCCGGCCCTGCTCCTATTACAGCTATTTTTGACATCATTAAACCCTCCTTAGATATGATATCATATTTTTTTAATCATTTATATCATTTATGATAATATTATTTATGACATATTTTTTAATTATAAATTATAGCCTCCGTGTTTAAGTATCACGGAGGCTATCTTACTTGATATTTGAAGTATTTGACTCGTTATAAGTTCCATATTTCTCCCATATGAATTCCAGCTCTTCAAAAAAGGGCGTAATATCGTCTCTTTTTTTGGTAGCAATTGCTAAAATAAAGGCGTTTAACAGACTCATCGGTGAAACAAGCGAATCAACAAATGAAAGCATTTCGGATTTTGCTATTAAAGATATATCTGATTTAGTATAAGCTGGGGATAAATTACTATCAGTAAAAGTAACAATCTTACATCCTTTTGTTCGCACATAATCTAGAGCATCTAATGTTCTCTTTGAGTATCTTGGATATGTAATGCATACTAATACATCATCAGATTTTATTTTGGCTAATTGTTCAAATATATCGTTGGCTGAAGGTTGAACTAATTTTATATTATCGAATATAAAGTTCAAGTAAAAATTTAAATAACCCGCTAGAAAACTAGAGCTTCTTAAACCTAATAAGTAAATATTATCAGCTTCAATAAGTGTATTAACTGCCAAATTGAAATTGAATTCATTGATTTCTAAGATAGTCTTTTTCATGTTATCTATGTCTTTTGCCATTATCTTATCAATAAAATCGCTATTAGTATTTAACTCATCAGATAAAGAAATTCTCTGAACTGTAGTTAATTTATTGCGTATTAGTTCTTGCAAATCTCTCTGCAAATCTTTATAGCCCTTATACCCTAATGCATTAGCAAATCTTACTACTGTTGACTCACTAACATTCAATCTATTACCAATTGCAGCTGCTGTCATGAAAGCTGCTTTATCATAGTTATTCACAATATATTCAGCTATAATTTTTTGTGCTTTGCTAAAATTCATAAAACTATCTTGAATTTTAGATATTATATTTTGCTCCATCAGTAATTTCCTTCCTATTTATTAAATTTCTTCCTTCAATTAAAGCATTTCTATTTAATTCTTCTGTACCTTTAGGTACCCTTTTTAAAACTGCTTTTTCAAGTGAATTTTCAGATACAAGGTTTAGAATCTTATTTATAGCTCCTAGAGCAACAATATTAGCAACGAAAGCTTTCTTTAACTTTTCATTTGCAGTTTCTAAAATAGGAATTTGATAAATTATGATATCCTCTCTTTCTGGTCTATCGACAGTACTGTCAATAACTAAAATTCCTCCCTTTTTGAGTGTGTGAATATATTTATTGCAAGCAACATTAGTAAGTGATAACAATAAATCGCATTCTGTTATTTTAGGAAATACTATTTCTTGATCACTTATTATGACTTCAGCTTTACTAGCACCACCTCTGGCTTCTGGCCCATATGATTGAGATTGAAGTGCATTTTTCCCATCCAATATTGCACTTTCAGCTAGTATTATTCCCCCAGTAATTAGTCCTTGCCCACCTGAACCCGTTAATCTAATTTCATATTTTTTCATTGATTGCTCTCCTTTCCAAGGGAATCAATAAGCATTTGATACTGTTCGGTATATTCTTTCCTTTCTTTAGTATAAAGTTTACCAATAGGAAATTTACCAATCTTTTCATCTTCACTCATCTTTTGCCATGCTGTATACATTACTCCATGTTCTTTTAAAAATTTAATCATGTCCACTGCAGATCCTTTTTTATTCTTTCTACCATAATAAGTTGGACAAGTTGCAATCGCTTCTATAAATGAGAACCCTTTATTTGCAATTCCTTCTTGAATTACTTTTTCAAGTATATTGACTGCATAAACTGTACCTCTGGCAACATAAGTAGCACCAGCTGCATTAGCTAATTCGCATAAATCAAAATTTGGATCTATACTTCCATATGGAGCTGTAGTAGCTTTATCTCCCATAGGAGTTGTAGGTGAGTACTGTCCTCCAGTCATTCCATAAATACTGTTGTTAAATACCACAGTCGTAATATCAATATTTCTTCTTGCTGAATGAATTAGATGATTTCCACCTATCGCAGAAGCATCACCGTCCCCAGTTATTACAATTACATGCAATTTAGGATTTGCAAGTTTTACTCCCGTGGCAAAAGCTAATGCTCTTCCATGTGTTGTGTGTAGTGTATTAAAATCTAAATAGCCTGCAGCTCTAGATGAGCACCCAATCCCAGATACTATACATACATCATCTTTAGGTATATTTAAATTATCTATAGCCTTAACAATAGCTCTAGTTACTATACCGTTGCCACACCCCGGGCACCAAATATGAGGGAGCGTCTCTGTTCTAAAATAATTATTTATTAATTCACTAGGCATAAATATCCTCCTTAATAAAAGATATAATTTCTTGAGGAACGATGATATCTCCATTAATTTTCCCATATTTTCTTACTTCACATTGAGCGGATACTATTCTCTGAACTTCCAAAAAATATTGTCCAGCATTCAATTCGACCACGTAAATTTTCTTTACTTTTTTGCTCAGTTCTGATATTTCCTTATCAGGTGAAGGCCATATTGTTATTGGTCTAAACATGCCTATTTTTATCCCTTGTTCTCTAAGTTTGTCAACTGCTACTTTTGAAGATCTTGAAATCGCCCCAAATGATATGATAGCATATTCACTATCTTCTAATAAGTACTCTTCAAAATTTACTATATCTTGTTTATTATCTTCTATTTTGTTAATTAGCCTATTTAACAATTTATCTGCTACAGATTCGTTGTTGCTTGGAAAACCGGTTTCATCGTGTACTAAACCTGTAACATGAAATCTGTAGCCTTCTCCAAAAGAAGGCATTTCTGGTACTATATCACCATCATTAACTTTATAAGCTAAATATTTGTCATCAGATTTAGTAGGTTTTTTTCTGTCATAGATCTCTATATTTTTAAGTTCCTCTAAATCTATTTTTTCTCTCATATGCCCGATTATCTCATCCAATAGCAATATAACTGGGGTTCTATATTTTTCCGAAAGATTGAAAGCTTTTATTGTTGTAGTATATATTTCTTTTACAGAGGCTGGGTAAAGAGCTATTATAGAGTGATCACCGTGTGTCCCCCATCTTGCTTGCATTATATCTCCTTGAGAAGGTGAAGTTGGCAATCCAGTACTTGGGCCGCTTCGTTGCACATCTACTATAACTATAGGGATTTCAGCCATAATTCCATAACCAATGTTTTCTTGTTTTAAGCTAAAGCCTGGTCCAGAAGTAGCTGTCATAGATTTTAAACCTGCTAATGAAGCTCCTAAAGCAGCTGCTACTCCAGCAATTTCATCCTCCATTTGAATGAATTTGCCTCCATACTTTGGTAACAATTCTGCTGAGAGTTCAGCAATTTCAGTAGATGGAGTTATTGGATATCCTGAATAAAATCTCATTCCTGCATGAATTGCACCCATTACACATGCTTCGTTTCCTTGCATTAATTTTAATTCAGCCATTACTTTTCCTCCTCTAAATAAATAGCATAATCAGGGCAATGGTATTCACATTGTCCACATTTTATACAATTGTCAAGATCTTTTATGTATACCTTTTCATTCTCAATTTCTAATACTTCTTTAGGGCATATAAATACACATATCCCACAGCCCTTACACCAGAGAGTATTTATTTTTAGAGAAACTTTATCTTTTGCAGGCATTTTTTATCCCCCTTTGTTTCTATTAATAAAATAATATCAAACTAATTGTAATATTGCAACTTTGGATGTATCAGCTCC
>NZ_JBSQIL010000090.1:0-5547 GCF_055108775.1 Soehngenia sp.
TTTTAGTATTACAAAAAGTTTATATTTGTAACCTTTTTGTAACTTTTTAAGACTATTTTAGTATTCTAAACGATTAATCAAAACTTGTCAAATTTTTGGGTAAATAGGCGCAATATTCTAAAAAATGCAACTGTTCAATATCTTGACAAAGCTTATATTTAAGCTATAATATATGTATTAATAAGACGGCGTTTCCTTCGTCTCTTCTGAGATGGAAGGTTTTTTTATTAATTCCAAGAAGGGAAGATGAAAATGAATAAATACTATCTAACCACACCAATTTATTATCCTAGTGATAATCTTCACATAGGACACACTTATACAACAGTAGCAGCAGATACTATAAAAAAATACAAGAAATTAAAAGGATATGATGTGTTCTTTACCACAGGAACTGATGAACATGGTCAAAAAATTCAAGAGAAAGCTAAGGAAAGTGGACTAACACCTAAAGAATATGTAGACGGTATAGTAAAAGATATAAAAAAACTTTGGGAATTACTTGAAATTGATTACGACTATTTCAGAAGAACCACTGATGAAGAACATGAGAAAAGCGTCCAAAAGATATTTACTAAATTATATGAAAAAGATGAGATATATAAATCTTATTATGAAGGATATTATTGTACTCCTTGTGAATCATTTTGGTCAAAAAGCCAGTTAGTTGATGGAAACAAATGCCCTGACTGTGGAAGGGAAACCCATCTAGAAAAAGAAGAAACTTACTTTTTCAGGCTTTCAAAATATAGAGATAGACTCTTAAAGCTTTATGAAGAAAATCCAGATTTTATACAACCAGAATCTAGAAAGAATGAAATGATAAATAATTTTCTTAAAGATGGTCTTGACGATTTAAGCGTATCAAGAAGCACTTTTGATTGGGGAATAAGAGTTCCGTTCGATCAAAAGCATGTAATATATGTCTGGATAGATGCATTATCATGCTATATTACAGCTTTGGGATATGGAACTGAAAATGAGGAAAATTTTGAGAAATTCTGGCCGGCTGATGTCCATTTAGTTGGGAAAGAAATTGTCAGATTTCATACAATAATTTGGCCTGCATTACTCATGGCGCTGGATTTGCCACTTCCTAAAAAAGTTTTTGGACATGGCTGGATTTTGTTTGATGATGACAAAATGTCGAAATCTAAAGGGAATGTTATATATCCTGAACCAATAATAGAGCTTTATGGAATAGATGCATTCAAGTACTTTTTGCTAAGGGAATTTTCATTTGGACAAGATGGATCATTTACTAGGGAGAAATTTTTGCAAAGACTTAATTCTGATTTGGCAAATGACTTAGGTAATTTGGTAAGCAGAACAATTACAATGATTGAGAAATATAATGAATCAATTATACCCAAAATAGGGATTGAAGAAAGCATAGATGAAGAACTAAAATCACTAGCACTTTCGACATACAAAAAAGTAGATGAATATATGGAGGCATTTAATTTTTCAAATGCTCTTGAAGAAATATGGAAGTTAATCAGAAGGACAAACAAATATGTTGACGAAACTATGCCATGGATTTTAGCAAAAGAAAACAAAAAAGATAGGTTAGACACTGTTTTATATAATTTAGCTGAAAGCTTAAGGATTGTATCGGTATTGATAAATCCAGTTATGACAAAAACTTCTAAAGACATATTGGCTCAGCTAGGGATAGATGAACATTTGACATGGGAAGATGCAAGCTCTTGGGGTAAATTAAAATCGGGTCTAAAGGTAAATAAAAAAGAGATAATGTTTCCTAGACTAGACATTGAAAAAGAATTAGAAAAGCTTGAAAAAGCAAATTCAGATTTGATTGAAAGACGAAAAGAATTAAAGGAGAGAAATAGAGTGGAAGAGAATAAAGAAGTCAAAGAAATAGAAGAAAAAGAGGACTTTATCACAATTGACGATTTCTCAAAAGTCAAATTAAAGGTAGCAAAAGTAATAGATTGCACAAATCATCCAAAGGCAGATAAACTTTTGGTATTGACATTAAAGATAGGCGATGAAACAAGAACAGTTGTATCTGGCATAAAAGAATATTATAAACCTGAAGATTTGATCGGCAAAAAAGTCATTGTAGTGGCAAACTTAAAGCCAGTAAAATTAAGAGGTATAGAATCAAGGGGAATGATACTGGCTGCTGAGGATGAAAACGGGAAATTGACATTGTTGTCAACATTAGAAGAAATTGATGATGGAGCAACAATATCTTAGTAGGGAGAAAAAATATGTTCATTGATAGTCATGCACATTTAGATGATGAAAGATTCGACTTAGATAGGCAAAATGTTATAAAGGATTTAAAATCAAATCAAGTAGACCTAGTTATAAATATTGGAGCAGATATAGAATCGAGCATAAGCACAGTAAAACTAGCAGAAGACTATGAAAACATCTATGCATCTGTAGGAGTTCATCCCCACTCAGTTAGTGAACTAATTGGGGTTGGATTAAACGAAATAGAAAACTTGGCAAAAAGAAAAAAGGTAGTAGCAATAGGGGAAATTGGGCTAGATTACTATTATGAGAATTCTCCAAAAGATATTCAAAAAGAATATTTTATAGAGCAGATTAGGTTAGCTAAAAAGCTTGATCTACCAATAGTCATCCACTCGAGAGAGGCAGTAAAGGACACCTTGGATATAATAAAATCAGAGAAAAGCTCAAATTTAAGAGGAGTCATGCACTGCTTTTCTAGTAGTGTAGAAATTGCTAAAGAATATATAAAACTTGGCTTTTACATTGCAATCGGAGGAGTTGTCACATTTAAAAATGCTAGAGTCACAAAAGAGGTAGCCCAATTTATACCACTAGAAAATCTGCTGATTGAAACAGACTGTCCCTATTTAGCGCCAGAACCTTTTAGAGGCAAAAGGAATGAACCCAAATACATTAAATACACAGCAGAAGAAATAGCTAAAATTAAAGAGGTTGACTTAGAAGAAATAGCAAAGATTACTAGCGCAAATGCTAAAAAGTTATTTGAAATAAAAATTGGTGATATAAATGATTAAAGAAGTCATCGTAGTGGAAGGAAAAGATGACATAGCGAAAGTGAAATCTGCAATCGAATGTGAATGCATCGCTACAAATGGCTTTGCGTATGGTAAAAAGTTCATCAACATATTAAAGAAAATAGACAGAGAAAAAGGGATAATAATCTTTACTGACCCTGACTATCAAGGTGAAAAGATAAGGCGAGAACTAAAAGAATTATTTCCAAATGCAAAACATGCATTTTTATCTCAAGAAAAAGCTTTAAAAGATGGAGATATCGGTATAGAAAATGCTAATAAAGATGACATCATAGAAGCCATAAAAAAAGCAAGGCCAACATTTATTGAAAAAGAAGATAGATTTACTTTAAAGGATATGATAGCAAATAATCTATCAAACGGGAAAGATGCAAAGATAAGAAGAGAAAAGCTCGGGAACACATTAGGAATAGGCTATGCGAATTCAAAGACATTTCTTTTAAGATTAAATGCTTTTGGAATAACGCAAGAAGAATTCATAGACGCTTTAAAAAGGATAGATAACGATGCAGACTAAAAGGCTTTATTCACCTAATCAGATAAAATATATTTTAGAACGACATGGGTTTAATTTTTCAAAAGCACTAGGTCAAAACTTTTTAATTGATGGGAATATAGTTAGAAAAATAAGTATTGCAGCAGGAGTAGATAAAAACACAAATGTACTTGAAATAGGACCGGGTGTAGGAACGCTCACTGAAGAGTTAGCACTGAATGCCAAAAGAGTAGTTGCTGTTGAGATGGACGAGAGATTAAAGCCTATACTAGAAGAAACTCTATCTGGCTTTGATAACGTGAAAGTTATTTTTTCTGATGTTTTAAAACTCGACTTAAAAGAAATAATTGAAAGAGAATTCAATGGAGAGAGGATATCGGTTGCTGCCAATCTTCCGTATTATGTAACTACGCCTATATTAGAAATGCTATTTGAAAATGATCTTCCAATAGATTTAATAACGGTAATGGTTCAAAGAGAAGTAGCACTCAGAATGACTGCAAAACCTGGGTCAAAGGATTACAGTTCATTGTCTGTTTTCATAAGATTTTACTCTGAACCGAAAATTGAGTTTAAAGTTCCAAACACTGTTTTTATGCCCAAGCCCAAAGTTGACAGCGCTGTTGTAAAAATGGAGTTGAACAAATCATATGATGTGGATAAAGAACTTTTTTTTAGAATAGTAAAAGCTGCTTTTTCAAAGAGGAGAAAGACCATTATAAACGCTCTATCGAGCTATGAGGGTATTGACAAGGACAAACAAAGCATCAAGGAAATTCTATATATAGCAGACATAGACGAAAATAGAAGAGCAGAGGATTTATCAATAGAAGAATATTTAAATTTGACTAAATTATTCGATACGAGTTTAAAATTAGGATTTCAGGGTAAAAAAAGACTGTATTGACAACTATACCCTATAGGGGTATAATATAATTGTTAAATACACTTAATATATTGTTGGAGGAGATAATTATGAAAAATGTTGTAGTATATACAAGCAGCACTTGCCCATATTGCACTATGGTAAAAAATCATCTAAAAGAAAAAGGCGTTGACTATGTTGAAAAAAATGTTTCAACTGATAATCAAGCTAGAAAAGAACTCATGTCAATGGGGCATATGGGAGTACCTGTCGTTTTAATCGATGGGGAAGAAGTTGTAGGATTTGACAAAGATAGAATAGACGCTCTTTTAGGAGCATAAAAATATGGGGTAGAATTTCTACCCCATATTTTTATGCATTTAAATCTTTCATTAAGTTGTTTAAATCTAGTCCGTGAACCATAGCTGCTTCTTCAAGACTTTCCATTTGGCTTGAAGGGCAACCAACACAGCCCATTCCATGTCTTAGAAGTATTTCTATTGCTTCAGGTTTTTTCCTGATAACTTCACCAATTAGCATATCTTTTTTAATTTCCATAAACAAAACCCCCTTTAATTCATACTATAATACTAGCATATAAATTTAATTTTGGCTAGTGTTTTTTTAAATGGAAATTGTTTCAAAAATCAATATATGGGAATAATATACTTAGGAGGCGATAATATGAGTGATTCAAAAAACAATACAGGATTTTTCGATTTAATTATCAAGATAATAGTATCAGCCCTAGTTTTAGGGATAACTGCATTTTTTACACCTGGGTTTAGCACATCTGGGATATGGACTTTAATTATTGCGGCTATAGTAATTGGAGTACTAAATTGGTTAATTGTAAAAATTCTAGGAGTCAATGCTTCTCCATTTGGAGCAGGTGCATTAGGTTTTATTGTAACAGTAATTGTCCTATATCTAACAAGATATTTTGTTGATGGGTACGATATAACAGTAATTGGAGCTATCATTGGTGCTTTAGTATTAGGGATAGTAGATGCAATACTTCCAGGTAAAAGAGTATAAATAACTGTCAATAACCTGTGAAAATGTCACCTAAAAAATCATGATTTTATTCTATGAAAATGTCACCTTCGAGATATAATTTTGCTTTTTAAGTAACGAGTTAG
>NZ_JBSQIL010000091.1:0-5391 GCF_055108775.1 Soehngenia sp.
TTGATTAATCATCATAGAGCTGTTGATGATGCAAAAGCTACCGCTGATATCCTTATTAAGATGTTGGACATTTTAAAAGATAAAGATATATTAACCCCTTATCAATTAAATTCAACTTTGAAGTCAAAAAATATCAACAAAAATGAAGTATTTCATTGTATCATACTTGCAAAAAACCAACAAGGTTTAAAAGAACTATATAAATTGATTTCAAAATCTCATTTGGAATATTTTTATAGGAAGCCACGCATCCCAAAATCATTAATACAAAAAAGTAAAAATAACTTTATAATTGGTAGTGCATGTGAATTAGGTGAGGTATATAAAGCTTTTTTAACAAATAAACCTTTTTCCGAAATTAATGAAATCATTGATTTTTATGATTATATTGAAATCCAGCCAATTGATAACAATAAACATTTAGTGAGGGATGGCATTGTTAAAAATGTTGATGAACTAAAAGAAATAAATAAAAAAATATATAACCTAGCAAAATCAAAAAATAAATTAGTTGTTGCTACTGGAGATGTACATTTCCTTGATCCTAAAGATGAGGTTTATAGACGCATAATTATGTATGGACAAGGATTTGATGATGCCGATGAACAACCTCCTCTCTATTTTAGAACTACTGATGAAATGATCAAAGAATTCTCATATTTAGGGGAAGCTGTTGCTGAAGAAATAGTTGTTACAAACACTAATTTAATTAGTGGTATGGTAGAATACACAAAACCAATTCCTGATGGCACTTTCCCTCCTAAAATTGAGGGGGCTGATGATGAATTAAAAAAAATAGCATATGAAAGGGCATTTAAAATATACGGTAACCCTCTGCCGGCTATTGTTGAAGAGAGATTAAATAGAGAGCTAAATTCTATAATAAATAATGGATATTCAGTTTTATATATTATAGCTCAAAAACTTGTTTCAAAATCTATGCAAGATGGTTACTTAGTTGGCTCTAGAGGTTCAGTTGGCTCATCTTTCGTAGCAACGATGAGTGGTATAACTGAAGTAAACCCTCTTCCACCTCATTATGTTTGCGAGAACTGTCATTATTCAGAATTTTATGATGATGGTAAAATTGCCTCTGGTTTTGATTTAAATGATAAAGATTGTCCTAATTGTGGAAATCCAATGAAGAAAGACGGGCACGATATACCGTTTGAAGTATTCTTAGGGTTTGAAGGGGATAAGGAACCAGATATTGACTTAAATTTTGCTGGTGAATACCAAGCAATAGCACATAAATATACAGAAGAGCTATTTGGAGAGGGAAAAGTATTTAGAGCAGGTACTATTGGTACAATTGCAGATAAGACAGCATATGGTTTTGTAAAAAAATACTTTGAGCAAAAAAATAAACCGGTTAATCAGGCTGAAATAAATAGATTAGTTAAAGGTTGTACAGGGATAAAGAGAACATCTGGCCAACATCCTGGAGGAGTTATGATTGTTCCAGATTATAAAGATATTCATGATTTTACTCCAATACAATATCCTGCAGATGATAATTCCTCAGGTGTTATAACAACCCATTTTGATTATCATTCAATAAGCGGAAGAATTTTAAAGTTAGATATATTAGGCCATGATGTACCTACAATTATAAAGATGCTTGAAGATTTAACAGGAATAGATCCTCTTCAAATACCACTTGATGATAAAGATACAATGAGTCTTTTTACTAGCACCAAAGCATTAAACATTGACCCTAAGGAAATCAACTGTGAAGTAGGAACATTAGGAATTCCTGAGTTTGGAACTAAATTTGTTCGCCAAATGTTATTAGAAACCTCACCTACAACTTTTTCAGAATTAGTTAGGATATCAGGACTATCTCATGGTACAGATGTATGGGTTAATAATGCACAAGACCTTGTAAGAAAAAATATTGCAACCTTAAAAGAAGTAATTTCTACTAGAGAGGATATAATGTTATATCTGATAAATGCTGGGCTTGACAAAAAACGAGCGTTTTTCACTATGGAAAAAGTTAGAAAGGGTAAAGGTTTAAGTCTGGAAGATCAAGAAACAATGAGAAAATTGAATATTCCTGAATGGTATATTGAATCCTGTAATAAGATTAAATATATGTTTCCAAAAGCACATGCTGCAGCTTATGTTACAATGAGTTTTAGAATAGCCTATTTTAAAGTGCATTATCCTCAAGCTTTCTATGCAACATACTTCACAACAAAAGCCTCAGATTTTGATGCTGAACTTATTTTGCAAGGAAAGGAATATGTAAAATCAAAAATTCAAGAAATTGAAAATAGAATTAATGAATCAAGTGCTAAAGAAAAAAATCAATTGACAATTCTAGAAGTTGCTTTGGAAATGTATGCTAGAGGCTTAACTTTTGAAAGAGTAGATTTGTATAAGTCAGACAGTGATAGGTTTTTAATAGGTCAAAATGGAATAATACCACCACTTAAAACACTTGAAGGAATTGGGGAAAATGCTGCTAGAAAGTTAGTCGAAGAGAGAAATTTAGCTCCATTTCTCTCCATTGAAGAATTAATTACTAGAGGCAAGGCCACTAGACCAGTTATTGAAGCTTTAGAGAAACATGGATGTTTAAAAGATATTCCTGAAACTAATCAAATTAGCCTTTTTAACATTTGATTTAATTTTATGAATATGATATAATACAAAAAGACAATTAATAATTAATTCAAAGAGTGGGAGATCCCACTCTTAATTTTTGCAAGGTATGGTGAATTATATGAATAGAAAAGAAATAGTTGAAACTGTAAAAGAGTTTAGTGATCCTTTGGTTTCTAATTTAGGGTACGAACTAGTAGATGTTGAATTCGTGAAAGAACAGAGTGAATATTTCCTCAAAATATTCATTGATAAGCTTGGAGGTGTAAACTTAGAAGATTGCCAGTTAGTTAGTGAAAAAATTGGGGAAAAATTGGATCAAATCGATATAATTGATGTTTCTTATTATCTTGAAGTATCATCACCTGGACTCGATAGACCAATAAAAACTGATAAAGATATAATTAGGAACTTAGGTAAAGAAGTTGAAATTAATCTGTATAAAGCAATAGAAGGGAAAAAACATTTTGAAGGTATACTAAAAAACTATGACGAAAATACAGTAACTATTCAGTTAGAAGAAAATAATGTTGTAATTCCACGAGAGTTAATTTCGTTGATGAGACAGATAATTCACTTTTAATATATAATATGAGGAGGAATAAAGGGATGAATGTTGATTTCATCAGTGCCCTTGAGGAAATTGAAAAAGAGAAAGGGATTCCAAAAAGTGTCATAATAGATGCTCTAGAATCAGCTTTGATATCAAGTTATAAAAAGAATTTTGGTTCTTCACAAAATGTTGAAGTGGAAATAGATAACATAACAGGTAATGTAAAAGTGTTTGCTATAAAAACTGTAGTCAACAGTGATGACCTAGAGGATGAATTATTGCAAATTCCAATAGAGCTAGCTAATAAAATAAATCCAAAATTAAGTATTGGAGATTCAATAAAATTAGAAGTTACACCCAAAAATTTTGGAAGAATAGCTGCTCAAACAGCTAAACAAGTAGTAATGCAAAGAATTAAAGATGCAGAAAGAGATGTAATTTTTGAAGAGTTTATAAATCGAGAAAACGAAATCATTACAGGACAAATCCAACGATCTTCTAAGAATAATGTATACATTGACTTGGGTAAAATAGAAGGTATATTGCCTCCAACTGAACAAATACCTGGAGAAGTCTATAACCAAGGAGATAGATTAAAATTACTTATTTCTGAAGTCAAAAAAACAACCAAAGGCCCACAAATAATACTTTCAAGAGCAAGTGATAGTTTAGTTAAAAGATTATTTGAAATTGAAGTTCCTGAAATAGTTCAAGGAATTGTAGAAATTTATTCAATAGCAAGAGAAGCTGGTTCCAGAACTAAAATAGCAGTATTTTCTAAAAATCAAGAAGTTGATCCTCTGGGTGCATGTGTTGGATTTAAAGGGACTAGAGTAAAAGCGATAGTAGATGAACTCAATGGTGAAAAGATTGATATTGTAATCTGGAGTAAAAAAATAGATGAGTTTATTGCAAACAGTCTAAGTCCTTCTAAAGTTCTAGAGGTATTCTCAAACGAAAAAGAAAAATCAGCACTTGTAATAGTTCCTGATCATCAATTATCTCTAGCTATAGGAAAAGAAGGACAAAATGCTAGGTTAGCAGCAAAGTTAACTGGTTGGAAAATTGACATTAAATCAGAAAGCCAATATAAAAGCTTAATTGGAGATGATAAAGATGAGTCCTAAAAAGGTTCCACTAAGAAAATGCATAGCATGTAATCAGATGAAGCCAAAGTATGAACTCATTAGAATCGTAAAGAATAGCGATGGAATTGTAAGTGTTGATTTAACCGGGAAAGCAAATGGAAGAGGCGCATATATTTGTGCAAATTTAGAATGTTTTAATGAAATAGTTAAAAATAAAAAATTATCAAGACAATTACAAACAGAAATTAGTGATGACATTTATCAAAAACTTAGAGAGGTTATAAAAGAATGAAAGTCACCTAAAAAGTGGAGGTGTTAAGATGGCGAAAATAAGAATATATGAATTAGCTAAAGAGCTAAATATGTCAAGCAAAGAATTAGTAGAAAAAATTTCCGAGCTTAATATAGGAGTTCATAGTCATATGAGCTCAATAGAAGAAGAAGATGCTAAATTAATAAAAGAAATAATTCTAGATGAAAATAAGAAAGAAACTCTAGATAATAATGATGTTAATATTATTGAAGATGTAAAGATTGAACCGTCAGAATATAACAATGATTTTGAGGATAAAAACACAAAGAAAAAAAAGTCAAATAAGAAGAAAAGTCATAATAGAGAATTCGATTCTATAAATAAAATATCAATAGAACAGCCGACAGAAAAATCTATCACTATAGAATCTGAGATAACTGTAAAAGAATTGGCGGAAAGACTAGATGTAAATCCAGCACAAGTAATAACCAAATTAATCGCATTAGGAATCATGGCAACACAAAATCAAACTATTGGTTCAGAGATTGCTGAGCTGATTGCAGAAGAGTTCGGGTATAAAGTAGAAATTGCTAAAAGTGAAGAAGAATCAGAAATTGATAAATTAGATTATGAAGATGACCCTAAAGACTTAATTCCTAGACCACCAGTCGTAACAGTTATGGGTCATGTAGATCACGGAAAAACTTCTTTATTGGACGCAATAAGACACACGAATGTAACTGTAAAAGAAGCTGGTGGAATAACTCAGCATATTGGTGCTTATACTGTAAACATAAATAATAAAAAAATAGTTTTCTTGGATACCCCTGGACATGAGGCATTTACTTCTATGAGAGCTAGAGGTGCCAAAATTACGGATATCGCAA
>NZ_JBSQIL010000092.1:0-5272 GCF_055108775.1 Soehngenia sp.
TCATAAAGAGACAATGGAAAAGCTGAAATCGCTGGGGATAACAGTATACAGAACAGATGAATGCGGTACTATTGTTGCAGTAAGCGACGGCAAAACAATATCATTTAACGTCAAGCCGGGAGATTACACAGCTGGCAGCAGTGGAAACAGCAGTACATCAAGTGCATCTTCATCAAAAACTTCCACCAATAATTTAAATCAAAGCTTACCATACGGTTATTACGGAGAACCGGGCAAGGTATATGTGGATTCCAATGGGAATGGCTTAATTAAAGGTAACATTAACAGCAAAGGAGAAAAAATATACCACATTCCCGGAGATCCATGGTACGACAGAACAAAAGCGGAAGTGTGGTTTAAGACAGAAGCAGAGGCACAGTCAGCAGGATTTAGACCACCTAAGTAAAACATAATTCGATATGAAAATCAGAAAATTAATAGAAACATAGGTACGACTTCATGCTTTTTATGGTAAGGACTACGGTTGTCCTAAATACTGCCTACTGGAAACGGGGCTACCCGAAAAGCGGACTATAAATGGCTCAGCTGTCTGAACTTGTACAGGTTTGCACAGTTTAGATGACCATGGAAATATGGCAACGGGATTATAGATGCAATAAAAGAGATGGTGGAAAAATATCTTAGTTGCAAGATGAAATTGTTTATGCGAGACTACAGCGATTGGAACAGGTATTTTTAAGCATGTTGTTACACAGGAACAACTGTTTTGAACTTTCATAAAAAGGTGCTGAAGGCAGTTTATAATGAGAAAAGATGACATAGTAGCAGCATATGTGCATAATTCGATAAGTGAAAGAAAAAAAGGGGTTCATCAGCAAATATTAGCAAAAAAAGAGGACCGTCCTTATCGCAATATGCAGTAAAAAAGATGTGTAATTTACCTTGTCAGACCTTTAATTTGCAGATTTTTCGGAGTTGTGCAAGGTATGAAATGTGTGCATGATAACAGCTATGAACTGGATGGGTTGAAAGTTTTGAATTTAAAAGAGAAGTATTATAGACTTCCTAATTTTTTAGTTGAGGAGAGATTGTAACTTTGAAGTTCGATTTCATTTTTAAAATCCTACTTGGTTTATTTAAAATAGGTGTTATATAATATAAACAACACTAAAGGTACCAAATTATATACTAAACTGTGATACATGCATAAAATCGAGGATTGAATGTTAAATAAATATATAATAAAAGTTTGTAAAGGTGTGATTTAAAATGACTAATACTGATATACTAAAAAAATTATTTATTGCTTTTGCTAAAGATGACAAAGAAGAATTTTACCGTCTTGCTGAAGAGTATATTGAGCGAGAAAAAAAGAAAAAGCACAATATTGTAGCCAAAGAATTAAAAGAGGCTCTTTATTCCAGTAAAATTTCAACAAAAAGTATAGTAGGTAGAAATTATAAAAATAATATTCCAATTCCCAGGGATACTGAAAAGGGATTTCCTTTAGTTGAAATTAAAGAATACGAACTAGACTTAGATTCTTTAATCTTACCTGAAGAAACGTTTCAAATCTTAAACCAGATAATTAAAGAATTCAGAGATGCTGATATTTTGGCGACTTACAATTTGAAACCAAAAAATAAGATTCTTTTTTGTGGGCCACCAGGTACAGGGAAAACGTATTCTGCACAAGTTATTAGCTCAGTTTTAAATATTCCATTAATTTATGTAAGATTTGATTCAATTATTTCCTCATATTTAGGAGAAACTGCAGCTAACTTGAGAAAAGTATTTGATTTTATTGAAAATGGCACATGGGTGGTGTTATTTGACGAAGTAGACATCATAGGCAAGAACAGAGATGACCATTATGAACACGGAGAAATTAAACGGGTAGTTAATAATTTTTTGCAGATGTTAGATACGTTTGAAGGTAGTAGCCTTATCATTGCTGCCACAAATCACCAGCATATTCTTGACCCAGCAATATGGAGAAGATTTGATGAAATTGTGTATTTTGATCTACCAGGTGAAAGTGAAAGATTAAAATTATTTGAATTATATCTCAAACCGATCAAAAAAAATAAGATTGACCTACTTGAATATGCCAAAAAAACTGAGGGATTTTCACCATCAGATATAAAAATGGCTTGTATAGAAGCTATCAAGTATGCAATTTTGAATGATAAAGACCAGCTAACACCTACGGAACTTGATTATGCTTTATCAAGGTTTAAGGAGAGAATGAATATCAGAAATAGGGGGAGAAAGAAATAATGGCAAATTATGAACACTTACCCTTGCCAGAATTTCAAGGAGAGTTGAAAAGGAAAAAAGAGAGAAGATGGGTTTCTGTTATACCTCCTGAAAATAGAGATGTGATTGAATTTGCCAAGAAAAATATAAAAAATGCAGAGAATATAGTTAATTCGTTTAGGAAACTAAAGAGCAAATATAAAGACTATATAGATGTGAGTTTGATATGTAAAATAGAGATAAATCAAAGTGTAGATGTTAATTCATTTGACAGAGATTTTTTGGCTTCAATGGGAATGGAAGTACTTTACGTGAACGAAAATAAAAAAGGCTATTGGATTGTTTTTTCTTCAGATGAAGAGTTGAAAACTTTCCAAGAAAAATTAATAAAGTATGCAGAATCATGTCAATCAACGAGTGACCGCATTAGCTACAAGTTTTTTCATGCAATTGAAAGTATAGGGGATATACCACCAGAAGAGAAAATAGGTAGTTTACTTAAAAGAGAACCTTTAACAGATGAAACACCTACATACCTAAATTTAGAATTATGGAGAATGGAAGATAGTACATTAAGGTCATTCATTGATGGATTAAAAAAAAGATACAATAATCCTGAGCTATTCAAAATAACTGATGAATTCATTACTAATTCTTTTGCATTATTAAGGATAAAAACCACAAAAACTATTCTGGACGAAATTCTCCAATTCAAAGAAGTGGCGTGGGTGGACAGACCGCCTTATCCTTTGTTTAATCCATGTGAGTACACTACTATAGATATCTCAGATATAAAAGTAAATCCTCCTTCTGAAGATGCAGCTGGCATTTTAATAATTGATTCAGGTATAGTAGCTAATCATCCTATCTTAGGTTGGGCGGTTGGAGATGAAAAGAATTATCAAAATGTTGAAAAAGAAGTCCAGGATACTGTAGGACACGGTACAGCTGTTGCTGGTTTGGCTGCTTTTGGAGACATCGAAAAATGTTTAGAAAACAGAGAATTTAACGCTTCAAACTGGATATTTTCTGCAAAGATTATGTATAAAGACGTTCAAATGCCAAAACATGCTTCTTATGACCCTGAGAAGTTACTGGAACATCAATTATATGAAATAGTTAAGGATTTTTTAGATAATCCTTCATATCGGATAAAGGTTGTAAACTTTTCTTTAGGAAATCTTGAAGAAGTTTGGGGACTGACAAGCTACAGACAATTTCCACTTGCCTCATTGATAGATGAAATAGCATTAGCGTATCCTGAAATTGTTTTTATAGTGTCAGCTGGTAATGCAAATCCACGTGACCATTTTGAAAGTTTATCTGACATTCTAGAAAACTATCCTGATTACTTGGTACAAAATCCATATTTTAAAATTATCAATCCAGCGACTTCTGCCTTATCCCTCACTGTAGGGTCAATTGCTCCTAAAGAAAGGCTAACAAAAAATACCTTTGTGGTAAAAGATCTCTGGTTTCCAGTTGCTCAATTTAATCAACCATCACCTTTTAGTAGAACTGGATATGGTATTAATGGAATGATTAAGCCAGAGGTAATAGAATACGGAGGTAACCTGATTTTAAGAGAATCGTACAATAGGATAAATGAAAATCATCTTGCCCAAAAAATTGCAGTTTTTTCCAATACTCCTTTTGATGAAGGTAAATTTATAAGGTTTGATTTTGGGACAAGTTTTGCAGCACCTAAAGTTGCAAACATAGCTGAGAAGATTGCCAACATCTATCCAGAAGCTTCAGCTAATTTTATTAAAAACTTAATTCTTTTATCAGCAGATTATCCTGATAGGTCCGTCTTAACTGAAAAGTTTAATGAAGAGACTATTTATCAAACAATGGGATATGGATTGCCAAGCTTTGAAAAGGCAATATATTCAAGCGAGAAGAGAGTGGTTTTGCTGAATGAAGGAAAGATAGGACTCAATAAATTTAAGATTTTCTCATTAGATATTCCTGAGGAATTTTTTGAAACAAAAGGCGAAAAAAAGATAACAGTAGTTCTAACCTATAATCCCTTAGTAAACAGAAAAAGGGGCGACAGCTATCTTGGGAATCAATTAAAATTCAAAGTATATCATTCAGTGGAACCAGCTGAATTAGCCAAAATATTTGCTGAAATTGACTTAGAGCAAGCTGACGATGAAATAGAAATAGGAGAGATAAAAAAATATGAAATAGAGATGGAGCCCAAAATTAGGAGAAGGTCTGTCAGTTGTCATCAAAAAGCATGGAGGGAATATAAAAGACGACCTAAAGGATTTTCTTCTCCTCTTTCGATAGTATTGTTTAACCTTAATAAATGGATAAAAGATGAGAACTATTTACAAGATTATTGCATTTCACTTACTTTAGAGCACAAAGAAGAAACAGAACTTTACAACTTGGTAAAAAATAAATTGAGGCAGCGAATAAGGATTTAGAATTTTATTCCAAAATAATTATTATTTACAATTTTTAGAGATTGTAAATAATATTTATAACACCTCTTGCCAAAAGTTCATCAATGAGGTGATTATATGAAGTGTCTATTTTTGTATTTCAGAGTGCCCAATTCCAATATGCAACATATACCAATTTTTGCTTTGTAATATTATGATATACTCTAAAATAATATTAATAATGGTTTCCATTAGTGTATAAAGTAGATGGTTATAAAAAGTATTGTTTTAGGGATTTGCTTTTAATCTCCTTTTTATAGAAAATAGAAATTTAAGTGTGGCAGATGCTGATGAGTTAACTGTGATAAAAAAGTAAGCCACAGGTTGAAAAGAAACTGCTGCTTATCTGTGGCTTTTTGTTTTTGACTCTTTGCCAATAGTTAGAGTGGACATTTTTCTGAATGCCTGCCTCTAATTTTATTGCTCCTTATATTAATAGAGGCATTTAGAATAAGTGCTCTATTTTTTAACGGTATATTCTTTTATCTACCCCAACATTTATTGTAGAACGAAAAACTAATATAATCGTATTCAAAAGACAAACTTAAAACATCGAAAGTTAGCTCTGTTTCTTTAATTATGCACATAAAAACGGT
>NZ_JBSQIL010000093.1:0-5259 GCF_055108775.1 Soehngenia sp.
TTTTACACTGTATATATACCCAAAATGGGGGGAATCTAGCCATTTCAATATAAAAAAAGGCAGTAAATATGCGAGTTGTAGAGTTTTGCAACGAGCTATTAATTTAATAATAAGGAGGAATATTATGGAATTATTCGAACAAATCAATTCTGCTGTAAATGCTGTCGTTTGGGGTCCGCCAATGCTCATTCTATTAGTTGGACTTGGCATTTACTTGAGCATTAGAACAAGATTTTTCGCTATAACTAAATTGGGCTACATTCTAAAGAACACCCTATTAAAAATTTTCTCCAAAGAACAACGTGGGGAAGGGGAAGTAACCGCCTTCCAAGCAGTAGCAACCGCACTAGCTGCAACGGTGGGAACAGGTAATATTGCTGGTGTTGCAACAGCCATAGCACTTGGTGGCCCTGGTGCAGTCTTTTGGATGTGGGTTTCAGCTATTTTTGGCATGACAACTAAGTTTTCAGAAGTAGTTTTATCTGTTAATTTCAGAGAAAAAACTGAAGATGGTAGATTTGTAGGCGGTCCAATGTATTACATCGAAAAAGGATTGAATTTAAAATGGTTAGCAATTATATTTTCAATATTTGGTGCTATAGCTGCTTTTGGAATAGGTAATATGGTTCAATCCAATTCAGTTGCTGCATCTCTACAAGAAACTTTCAAAGTTCCTCCTATAGCAACAGGAATAGTTCTCGCAATATTAGCAGCACTTGTAATAATAGGTGGTATAAAAAGAATTGGTGCTGTAACTGAAAAACTGGTTCCATTTATGGCAGCAATTTATATCATAGGTGCAATTGTAATAATCATAGGAAATATTACTCATATTCCTGAAGCTTTTGGCCTAATATTTTCTCATGCATTTACAGGAAGTGCAGCAGCAGGTGGTTTTGCTGGTGCAACAGTTAGACAAGCTATGACAAAAGGGGTTGCCAGAGGAGTATTCTCAAATGAAGCTGGTCTTGGTTCTGCTCCAATAGCTCATGCCGCTGCTACAACAGATCACCCAGTTAGACAAGGTTTATGGGGTGTATTTGAAGTATTCATGGATACTATTGTAATCTGTACTATGACAGCCTTAGCAATTTTGGTTTCAGGACTCTGGGATAGCGGAGCATCAGGAGCTGTATTAACGACTCAAGCATTTAATGAATCTATTCCAGGTGGCGGATATATTGTAACAATAGGAATTATGTTATTTGCATTTTCAACAATACTTGGATGGAGCTATTATGGTGAAAAATGTATAGAATATTTATTTGGTCCTAAAGCAATTTTGCCTTATAGAATAGTTTATATTCCATTTATAATAATTGGCTCTATCGGTGGATTAGAATTATTGTGGGATTTAGCCGATACTTTAAATGGTTTAATGGCTATTCCTAACTTAATTGGTGTTCTAATGTTAAGTGGAACCGTAATTAAATTGACTAAAGAGTTCTTCAAAAAAGAAGGTTTATCATAAAAAAAGAAGTAGCCTAGGCTACTTCTTTTTACATTGAATGTGCAACTCTGCTTGCTGCTGCCGCAGCTAATGCAGCTACTAAATCATCCAGAAAAGTGTTGCATATTTCTTTTTTTTCGTTATCTAATTCACCAATTATTCCTAGTTTGACTTTGTCTAAGTATCCAAAATTTGTAAGACCTATTGTCCCATATACATTTACTATCGACAAAGGCAAAATCTCATCTATTCCATATAGCCCTTCATCAGCTAATATTATAGATTCCAAAGGTTCAGGAAGCATTCTCTTCTCAGCTAATTCATCTAATGCGATTCCGGTTAGAACTGCATGGATTATTTCCCTTTTAGATAATACCTTGTCAAGACTTTCTAAACACATTTCAATCGTTAAATTATCATGATATTCCTTTTGAAGCTCATAGACGATATTTGCTATGTCTGTTAGAGTTACTCCTCGCTTATTTAAAGCATCTATTGTCATTTGTTTCAATTCTTCAGAGTCATACTTGTGCTTATACCTATTTTTATCTTTGATCATAAAATCACCTCTTTCTTATTTCTACCCTTACTATGCCTAATTACTACATAAATTTGAATTTTATGTTAAAAATATGTATAATATATATATACTTAAGATAGAAAGGAGTGATAAATGTGAAAAAGTACATGATAGTTCTTTTGTCTGTGTTAGTTCTTTCCCTTGTATTAGTTGGATGTAGCAGCGGTGGAAGTGAAGAAGTAACATATAAAGACGGAACATATGAAGGTCAAGGCGAAGGAATGCATCCTTTGAAAGTTTCTGTCGAAATAAAAGATGGTAAAATAGCATCAGTAACTGTTATCGAAGAACAAGAAACTGATGGGATAGCAGACCCAGCACTTGAACAAATACCTGCTGCTATAGTTGAAAAAAATTCAACTGATGTCGACATAGTTTCTGGAGCAACTCTAACAAGCAATGGTATAATCGAAGCTGTTAACAATGCTTTAGAACAAGCAAAATAATATTATGACAGACTCAAATCATATTGAGTCTGTCATTTTTATTTAAATTCGCCCCTGATTCAATGATTGCTCTTTTAGCAAGCAAATCTAATGAGTCAACTATTTCTATTCTTTCTTTTAAATTATATATTTCTACAGCAACTGAAAGTTCTGTACAACCAACTTGGTTAAGATAACACTGGTATTTAACACTATCTTTTCAAATAATTTAACAGTAGCTAAAGGTCCCATTCCTCCAATAATTCCTATTGTTTTCATAAGTTTCCTTCTTTATTCTTAATTAATTGTTTGATGTTGCATTTCCATAGTTTTTTGATATTTTTTTGTACCCTTCTGTCATTTCTACAGACCCATCATGAAAAATCCAAATTGCTTCTAATCCATCTATAGATTCTGCTAATTCCCTGCTTTCTTCATATGGTAGTAAAAACAATTCGGTAGAATAGAAGTCTGCCTCTCCCGAATTTGGTGTTACCACCGTGACAGCTCTATAGTGTGTAGCAGGCATTAAAGTATCTGGATCAATTAAATGATGAATCCTTTTTTCTCCAACTACATAATATCTTTGATAATCTCCTGATGTAACTACTGATAAATCATTGATAAATATGGTGTCTAATACCTTATCTTCATCAGTTAAAACATTTTTATTAGGATCTTGGATACCTATTCCCCATTTTTCTCTAACCCCATCTAAAGGCTTTCCTATAGCCTTAACATTTCCTCCTGCGCTCATAATAAATGAGTTAAATCCTAATGCCTTTATCTCATCTATGACAATCTCTGTAGCGTATCCCTTGGCTATTGCTCCTACATCTAAGCGCATATTAGGATCTTCTAAAAATACAGTGTTATTTATATCATCAACAATAACCTTATTAATATCAGTATGTTTATTAGCAGCTTCCAACTCTTCAATTGATGGGATTTTAGCATTATTTGGATCTAGTTCAGCTTCATCTCTGTATTTAGCCCAAACATCTAGAACACTGCCAAAAGCAATATTTGTTCTTTGCTTGTTATTAAAATACATTTCTTTTGAAAAATTTATTAAATCTATTATTTCTCTATCCACTTTTACAGGTTTAATTCCAGCATTGTCGTTAATTGTTTTAATATTGTTTATACCTTCATAGTTGTTATATCTATCAAATAACTTATGCAGTTCTAGAAGCCTTTCATGCATTATCTGCGTGTAATTTCTGAATTCATCCTCTGTCTCTGTATATCCTACTACTTGAATCACAGTATCAAATGTATCAAAAAATGTCTCTGTATACCTTGTATAAGAAGGCTTATTTGTACACCCGCTTAAAATTGAGATCAAAATTGTAAATGTTAAAATATAAATTATGCTTTTTTTCACTATATCACCCTGATTAATCATAACAAAAAAAAATAAAATATTCAAATTAAACCTGTTAAAAGAATGATTTTAATTTAATTTTTCTAATTATTTCTAGATTCACATTAATAAATAAAAAGCATCGGCATAGTCAGCGAAATTACTAACTTTGCCAATGCTTTTATCTGAAATTTTAAATCTAAATTATTTTGCGTTATTTATAGCTTCTTCTACTACAACTAGGTATTCATTAACATGAATTGTTACACTTGAAACTAGATCTTCTTCTGCAGGTCTTCCTTCTTCTAATTTCATAGCTTTTATTTCATCTAAGCTCTTGCCTTTCATCCATTCTGCTAGAGCTTGAGCTTGTTCATACCATTCTTTTCCTATAGGAGATACTTTCCCCATGCCATAGTCTTCTTTTAATTCATTTTTAGTTCTTAGTTCAGCAGTTTTATCTATCGCTACTTTACCTTCTTCATCGAATGGTATAACTACTTGTGCAGTATCAATTATTGACCCAACTACTTTACCTTCTGCATCTAATGCTACAGCTGAAATCATAGTATCTACTTGAGCTTTTGCAGTTACAGGATTTCCATTTGCATCAGTTCCAGCACTTACTGATTTAGCTATAGATGTCTTAATTCCCAATCCAACTTTTTCTGCACCATTTACATCTATTGAATTATTCCATGCTTCTTCTATTGCTCTTAGATAATCTCCAACATCAATAGTTACAGATGAAGTAAGCTCTGGTACATTTGGTACAGATGGATGTGCTTCATCTCTCATGGTAGTTTCCATAGATAAAATTTCATCTACAGTTTTTCCTATCATCCATTCTTGCAATGCATCCATTTGTTCAAACCATTCTTTGCCAATTCCAGATGCTTTTACCATGCCATAATCTGCTCCTAGGTCTCTCTTAGTAGGAACTTCTGCATTTACATCGCTTGTTACTTGCATATTTTCATCAAAAGCTACTCTTGTTTGAGCTGTATCTATAGATACACTTACTACTTTTCCATCAGCGTCAAATCCTACTGCAGCTATCATAACATCTGCTTGAGCTGTTGCGTTAACTGGATTTCCGTTAGCATCTACGCCCTTATCTTTTGATTTAGCAATAGAAACTATATGTCCTAAACCTAACTTTGTAATAGTTCCTTCATCAGTTGCTGGTGTTTCTGCTCCTGTGTCAGGAGTTGGTGTTTGTACTGGTTCTTCTACTGGTGTTTCAGTTGAAGAACATCCAACTAAAAGTGCAACTGACAAAGCTATCATAAGTACAATCGATAATACTCTTTTCATATATTTCCCCCCATATTTTAAGTCGTAGTGTCAAATATAAAGATATATTTAGACACCCAAACTTTGATATTTAAACATTTTATATCAATTTGGCTGTCTCCCCCCTTTTTTGATATGTTTT
>NZ_JBSQIL010000094.1:0-4981 GCF_055108775.1 Soehngenia sp.
TTTCTTATACCTAATAGAGGAGCACCACCATATTCACGATAATCTAGTGCTTTTTTTAGATTAGATAATTCGTTTTTAAGTAACAAAGCTCCAAATTTTGACTTTTTAGATGATGTGAGCTCTTTTTTTAACATTGAAAAAATTGATTCGGCTACACCTTCTGTTACCTTTAATACAACATTTCCCACAAATCCATCACAGACCATTACATCCGCAACACCAAACGGAAGATCTCTTCCTTCGATATTTCCAATGAAGTTTATTTCTTCTGATTCTAGCAATTTGAATGCTTCTTTAGACAATAAGTTTCCTTTGGTCTTTTCACTTCCAACATTTATCAGTCCAACAGTTGGGTTACTTTTACCCAATACTTCTTTAGTATATATATATCCCATGATCGCAAATTGTCTTAGATATTCAGGTTTTGAATCCATATTTGCGCCTGCATCAACCAATAAAGACATTCCTTTAATCGTCGGATATAAAACTGTTATAGCTGCTCTATCAATATCTTCAAGTCTTTTTATTATAAATATGCTACCAGCCAACAAAGCTCCAGTGTTTCCTGCTGATATAAAACCATCCCCTAATCCTTCTGCTAAAGCATTTAGGCCAATTACCATTGAACTGTTTGTTTTTTTTCTGATAGCTTGTGTTGGCTCATCATCGTTTTCAATCTTTTCATCTGCATTTATAATTTCAATTTTGTCTTTGGAATATTGATATTTATTGAGTTCTGTTTCAATTAATTCTTTTGGTCCAACAAAAATAATTTGAATGTCATTTTCTTTTATTGCCTCTAAAGCTCCCTTAATATTAGAATTAGGAGCATTGTCCCCACCCATAACATCAACTATAATTTTCATATTATCCCTCTTTAAAGTTTATTTTTATTCATTTTAACATATCCTGTTTAATAAGTGAACAAATGCATATAAATAGTATTTATTATTAATATAAAAAGACACTCTAATTATTTAGCCTAGAGTGTCTTTTTATATTAATGCAATTATTCTACTACTATTACTTCTCTTCCATCATAATATCCACAATTTCTACATACTCTATGTGGTTGTTTTGGTTCATGGCATTGTGGGCATTCTGAAAAAGTAGCCTTGTTCAATTTATAAGAAGAAGCTCTTCTCTTATCCCTTCTTGCTTTAGAAGTTTTTCTTTTAGGTACAGCCATACAAACACCTCCTTACCGATCAAAGGTCAATTCTTTCAGTTTTTCTAATCTTAAATCATATGAATGCTTATCACATTCGCAACTATTTGAATTTAAATTTTCACCACATTTAATGCAAAGCCCCTTACATTCATCTTTACATAAAAATTTCATTGGCATAGCACTAAGGATTTCTTGGTAGAGAAAATCGTCTAGAAGAACAGCTTTATCTTTTACAAAAAGACTGTTTTCCTCAGGAAACTTATCATGATCTTTTTTATTAACAACATACCCTTCAGAATTGATTGTTAAAGACGAAATATACTTTTCTAAACAACGGCTACAAACTGCCTCATATTCTAAATTACTTGTTAATTTGAAGGTTATATTGCTTAATGATTTAGAAATAAGTAATTTAGCCTTTATTGGATATTTAATTTCTATTTCTTTAACTGATGAAAATATCTTTTCGTCAAAGTCTATGCTTAGTTCTTCTTCAAAATAGTCTTTGTCTAAGATATTAGCAATATTAACTAACATGCAATTCACCTCTAGACTAACATTACCATTATATATTGGTCATGAATAAAAGTCAATTATAATATTATTTTACTAATTCAACAGTTTCTCTAGCTATCATTAATTCTTCGTTTGTAGGTACTACAAGCACCTTAACTTTTGAATCATCTGTACTGATCATTCTTTCTTTACCCTTAAAGTCATTAACATTTTTGTCTATTTTTACTCCTAATATACCTAAATTTTCACAAACCATTTCTCTAATTAATGGAGAATTTTCCCCAACACCTGCTGTGAAAACAATTGCGTCTACTCTTCCTAACTCAGATGCATATGCAGAAATATATTTTACAACTCTATTAGCAAACAGGTTTAATGCTAATTTTGCTCTCTTGTTTCCTTTTTCAGCCTCGTCCTCTAGGTCTCTAAAATCACTGCTTATTCCAGAAACTCCTAAAACGCCAGACTTTTTATTTAAAACATCATTTACATCATCAAAACTCATATTCTCTTTTTTCATTAAAAAAGGAATAATAGCAGGATCAATATTTCCTGACCTTGTCCCCATAGCAAGCCCTTCTAAAGGGGTAAATCCCATGCTAGTGTCTATTGAAATCCCTGATTTTATAGCTGTTATACTAGCGCCATTGCCAAGATGACAAGTTATTGCATTTAGATCACTTAGTTGTTTATTAAGAATTTCTGCAGTTCTTATTGCTACATATTTATGAGATGTTCCGTGAAAACCATATCTTCTAATTTTATATTTTTCATAATATTCATATGGAATAGCGTAAATGTAATTTTCTTCTGGTAATGTTTGATGAAAGGCCGTATCAAAAACTGCAACCATAGGAACATTAGGCATAATTTCTTTGCAAGCTTCAATTCCTATAATATTTGGTGGATTGTGAAGAGGTGCCAATTCTATGTTTCTATTTAAAGCATCCATAACCTTATCGTCAATGATTACAGATTTTGAAAAATCTTCTCCTCCATGAACAACCCTATGACCAACAGCTGAAATTTGATCCATAGATTCTATTACACCGTATTCACTGTTAGTTATAGCGTCTACAACCATTTTTAAAGCTTCTTTATGATTTTTTATTGGCTCTTCAATGACTATTTTTTCAGAATTATGAGGCTCGTGTTTAATTCTTGAACCATCAATGCCTATTCTTTCGACTATTCCTTTAGCTAAAACATTTTCCCCATTCATGTCAATCAATTGATACTTCAGGGAAGAACTGCCACAGTTAATAACAAGTATATCCATCTGATAACCTCCTAGATTTATTCTATAATAATAGTATATTATTTATGTTATAAAATCAACAATTAAAATATATCATATTTTAATTGTTTCATGTAAAATAATAATAATAAATATATTTTAAATCATTTTTAAAGTTCATAATAAAAATGCTTAAACATAATATGTTGAGGAGATGTTTTATGAAAACTATAGCATTAATAACTGAATATAATCCTTTCCATTTTGGTCATTTATATCATTTGAATGAAGCTAAAAAAATTAGTAGTGCAACACACAGTATATGTATAATGAGCAGTTCTTTTGTTCAAAGAGGAGAACCGGCAATTGTAGATAAATGGTCAAGAGCAAAAATGGCTATAGATAGTGGGGTGGATTTAGTCATAGAACTTCCTTTTCTCTCATCTGTCCAAACTGCTGAACTGTTTGCATATGGTTCGGTAAGAATTTTAGACGAATTAAAAACAGTAGATTATCTAATATTTGGAAGTGAATCAGGCGATTTAAAAACTTTGCAAGAAATAGCATGCGTATTATGTAAAGAACCATATTTATATAAAAAAGAACTTAAAGAAAACCTTAAAAAAGGATTATCATTTCCTATATCTAGAAACTTGGCTATTGCAAATTATTTTTCTAATTACTATAAATTTGATATAAAAGATATATTAAATAATGCAAACAATATTTTAGCTGTGGAATATTTAAAAGCCCTCAATAAACTAAGTTCCAATATAAAACCACTAACTATAAAAAGAGTGGGGCATGGCTACAATGATTTAAATATAAGCAACAGTTTTAATTCTGCAAGTGCAATAAGAAGGGCTATTTTCAAAAATGGCCTATATGAAAATATTGATCTTGTTCCAGAGCAAACTTTTTCTGCTTTAGAAGATTTTTTAAAGACACACAAAAATTTCAATAGCATTAATAATTATTATAATGTGTTAAATTATAAGCTTATAAGTTCTAGTAAAGAAGAATTGAAAAAATTATATGGAATAACTGATGGTCTAGAAAATCGCATTATTGATAAATCTTTTAAATCAAATTCTTTTGAAGATTTAATCGGAAACATTGCTTCAAAATCGCATACTCGATCTAGAATAAGAAGAGCACTCTTACAGTTTATTTTAAATACGACCAAAGATGAGATAGATGCTTATTTTAACTCTAATACTAAGTATATTAGAATATTAGGGGCTAATAAAAAAGGTTTTGAAATAATTAATAAAATCAAAAAAAATTCTGAAATTAGAGTTCTTACCAAATTTACTGATTATAATAAATTTGATGAATTAAAAAATGATATTTCAATAAAAAAAGAAATTTTAGCAACCAATATGTATTATTATGGAATATCTCAAACAGAACCTATAATAAATGCAGATTTTACAAAATCTCCTTATATAACAAAATAGGTGAAATCACCTATTTTGTTTCATTGTGTGAACCTTCAGAAATGTTCTTTAATTCTTTTCTATTTTCATTTAACATATGTATTAGCTCTTTAAGTCTTTCTTGTGTTTCATATAGTAATTCATCAGCATAATCCAAAGCACCATTTCTTATTTCATCAGCACTAAGTTGAGCTTTCTTTATGATTTCATTAGCTCTTTGATTGGCTATTTTTAATACTTCTTCTTTATCAATCATTTGTTCTAATTTTTGTTGTGTATCATTTAAAATGTTCTCAGCAGTTTCTTGAGCTTGGGAGATTATCCTATCTCTTTCTTCTTTAATCCATGCAGCTTGTTTTATTTCATCAGGCAACTTTATTCTAATTTCTCTTAAGATTTCTATAATCTCATCTTTGTTTACCATCACTTTATTAGTCAATGGCACTGATGTGCCAGCTTCAACTATGTCTTCAATTTCATCAATAAGGTCTAATATATCCAAGATTAAACTCTCCTTCCATATTTATTATTAAGTGCATCCTCTACTACTTTAGGAACAAAACATTTTATGTCTCCTCCATATGAAGCTATTTCTTTTATATAAGACCAGAGACCTTG